>CAMZKV010000001.1 GCA_947311445.1 uncultured Chlorobiota bacterium
CTGTTTTATTATCTTTTTCTTTATTGGCAAGATGCCTTTGAGAAATCGCTTCGCTAAAACTCTTCTTTGCTTTCTGGATTAAATCTGCAATATAAGTTTTATTATCTCCTTCTATTTCTTTTGTTAATTTATTCAATTTACCCTTATAAATTAAAAAAAGTTGGCGATAATTCTTCTTATAAATTTCTGAAATCTTTTTTGATTTCCCTGAGGCTTTTTTAAAATCACCTGACACAAATGCTTGCTGGGCAGCTCCTTCTATACTTTGAGCTTTAATTATTTCTTTTGAAATCTTTGATAAGTCTTTTTGAATTTTTTTATCAAAAGTTTTTTTTATGTCATCAAAATAGTCATTAACTTGAGATTGACCGGATAAAAAAACAAATAATAGTACGATAGTAAGTAAATTTTTAGTCATCTTGTTAGTTTTTAATAAATTAATATATTATTTCTTTTTTTTAAGGTGTTTTTACATCTATTGCAAATAATTTGCCGAAAAACATAAAATTTAATACTTTTTGACATATTAATCTTTCACATATATAATCATCTGAACTGCAATGTGTTATAAAACATAATCAAATATAAGTTTTTGCTTATTTTCAATAAGTTAAGTATTTAACTACTTATATATATTCTTTATTAGAAAAAAACAAAAATTTGACGAACAGCAAAAAAACACATTAAGTTATAAACTTATAGAAATTTAAATAGTCATATTTGTAATTAAAATATTTAAATTTGTTGTTCAAAAAAACATTATTCTTATGAGAAAAATAACATTAGCTATTTTAGCAATAATAATTATTATTTCTTCTTGCTCACAAAAAAAGACGGTTGTAAAAAATTCTGTGCAGAATAATAGCATTTTTGAAAATAAAACGCCTAATCTAAATAAAATTATTTCCGAAAAAGAAAAGCAAATAAAGACCTACAAAGCAAGTAATACAATTATTAATGACTTAATTCACACAAAATTAGAGCTGAGTTTTGACTATATAAACAAACAAGTAAATGGTATTGCAAACATCTCATTTAAACCACATTATTACAAAACAGATTCATTGACCCTTGATGCACAGTCATTTATAATACACAGTATTTCAATAAAAAAAAGCGAAAAAAATATTCCTTTAATATATAAATATAAAGACTCTAAAATTCATATACAATTAAACAAAACTTATTCTAAAAACGAAACATATACTATAAGAATAGAATATACTGCAAAGCCCGAAGAAGTTAAAAATTCAAAATCTTGGGCAATTCGAGAAAACAAAGGTTTATATTTTATTAATACTCAAAGTGATAACCCTCAAATATGGACGCAAGGAGAAACTCAATCAAGCTCTGCATGGTTTCCTACAATAGATTCTCCTAACCAAAAAATGACACAAGAAATTTACCTTACAGTTAAAAAAGATTTCAAAACACTTTCAAATGGCAAATTAGTAAATTCTTTGCTTAATGATGACGGTACAAGAACTGATTATTGGAGGCAAGAAAAACCTCACGCTCCATATCTGGCAATGATTGCCATTGGAAATTTTACTATAATTAAGGATTCTTGGAGAGATTTGCCACTAAATGTTTATGTTGAGAAAAAAGACAAAGAAAAAGCAAAAGAACTTTTTAAAAACACCGGTAAAATGATTGAATTTTTCTCTCGAAAATTAAATTACGATTTCCCTTGGGATAAATATTCTCAAATTGTTGTTAAAAATTTTGTTTCCGGAGCAATGGAAAATACCGGAGCAGTGGTATTTGGAGATTTTGTTTTAAATTTTAATAATGAAGAAAAAAGAAGATCTTTTGAAACTGTTGTTGCACACGAACTTTCTCATCATTGGTTCGGCGATTTAATTACTTGTGAATCTTGGGCAAATCTACCTCTAAATGAATCTTTCGCTACATATTTTGAATATATTTGGTTAGAACACCAATATGGAAGATATGTTGCCGACATACACATTTCGGAAGAATTTAAATCTTATTCTTTTGAACATCTTTTTAAGGACGAAAATTTAATTAGATTTCATAACAAACACAGAGACAATATGTTTGATGCTCACTCATACCAAAAAGGAGGAATGATTTTGCATATGTTAAGATACACCGTTGGCGATGATGCTTTTTGGGATGCTCTTGAATTATATTTAAAAAAGAACGAATACAAAGCCGTTGAAATACATCATTTACGTTTGGCATTTGAAGAAGTTACAGGGCAAGATTTAAACTGGTTTTTTAATCAATGGTTTCTAAATAAGGGGATTCCTGAATTAAATATTAATTACAATTATGACTCTGCAACACAAAAAGCAAATATTAAAATTGAACAAATTCAAGACCTTAAAAAAGTTCCGTTATACAAAATTCCTGCTTATGTAGATTTTTATTTTGATGATAAAACAATAAGAAAGAAAGTTGTTATTGATGAACAAACCGAAAATTTTGAATTTTATTTTAATAAAAAGCCTCTTGCCATAAATTTTGATGCAAACAATTCAATTCTTTGCAAAAAAACCGAAAATTACACAAAAGAAGAATATGTGGCAATTCTTGACAAAGCTCCTTTATACATCGATAAAAACGAAGCTTTAAACAATCTAAAAACATTTTCTAACAAGTATCTTTTTAAGGTTTGCACAAAACTAACAAAACATGAATACTGGAAATTTAGATATAAAGCACTCTATAAACTTAGTCGTTTTGAGCCAGAAGAATTAACGCTAATTGAAAAAGAAATGTATAAAAATATTTTGAAAGATTTAAGTGTAAATGATGATAATGAATGGGTTAGAAAATTGGCCTTAAAGAAATTGAAAGCAAATTAATATTTATAAAAATTTTTATACTTTTTAAAACCTTACAACAATAAATTAAATACATACTAAACTACACTATCAACACTCCAAGCCTGCGGTTTCTCCGAAAACCACTTTTTAGTTTGAGGCCAAATATTTCTAAAGAAATCTGATTTTCTATAGTTATTTAAATCTTCTTCGCTGTTCCATTTGCTATATGTAAAGAAAAAATGTGGATCCGAAATATCCTGCAAAATTTCAAGATGCAAACAACCTTCTTGATTTCGTATAATATCTTTTATATTCTTCGTAAAACTCTTGAAATCAGAAATATATTGCTCCTGAAATTTCATCTTAACTATTCTTGTTATCATTTGAATTCTATTCTAATTTTCGTATTATAATCAAAACTTAAAAGCTCCGAAATTTTCCCTTTATTCATCGCAATTTCAAGCAAACCTAGAGAATTAAAAATTGCTGCAAACTCTCCCTCTCCAACATCTTGATACGATTTACTAATTTTATTTATTTTATATGAATGACTTCCGGCATAGATTGTGTACTTTCTGCCATCTGAAATTTCTTTAAAAAGTTCGTAAGAAATATCTGTAACTGCATTGTGGTAACTATCAATATACACTAGATGACCAAGTATAAAATCTTTTTCATAAGTAGGATTTAGAGCCATTAAACGTTTCATATCTTTTGTAGGTTCTCCAAATTCTTCAATATTTTTTCCTCTTATAATTTCACAGGCAATATCGGCAAAACGGAAAAAGGCAGGAATAAAAGAATCTTTTTTTTCATAAGAGCTTACTTTTATAAGTTCCTCAATATCAGGAGTTTCAAATGTTAAACTAAACAAACCATTATCTGCACTTATAAAAAATTGTTTATTAACTTTTGCAATTAGATGGCTTGTTTTTTCAGAACATTCACTATCAACTCCAATTAAATGTACGGTATTATCCGGGAAATCTTTATAACTATTTTTTAAAACAAATGCAGCTTTTGAAATGCTGTGATGCTTAATATTGTGTGCTAAATCAATGATATTAATGTTGTTGCACTTTTTAAGTAATTGCCCCTTTAATCTTCCAAGAAAAAAGTCTTCGATATTTCGGTCTGATATAAGTGTAATTACTGGCAAAAAATTACTTTTTAAATTTAGATAAAAAATATTTACTTTGTAAATGCAAAAATAAGCAATAGTTTGAGCTTTCCATATGAATGATAAAAAAAAATATTTAGATTCCGACTCTTTAATGGATTTTTACGGAAAAGACAGTGAAAACATTGAAAAAATCAAACATCTTTTCCCTAAACTTAAAATTGTTATAAGAGGCGACCAAGTTAAGGCTTCCGGAGAAACAAATGAAGTTGATGATTTTTATAAATTTATAGAAAATCTAAAGACACATATTAATAGATATAATAAACTTGAAACAAAGGATATTGTTTTAATTTTTCAAGACAAATTACAGTTTGAAAAAGGTAATGATAGCATAATTGTATATGGGGTGAATGGCAAACCAATTCTTCCTCGCTCAAAAAATCAGAAATTACTTGTTCAACAGTTTCATAAAAACGATTTAATTTTTGCGGTTGGACCAGCAGGAACAGGAAAAACATATCTTGCTATTGCTTTGGCAGTAAGAGCCTTAAAAAACAATGAAGTTAAAAGAATTATTTTGAGTCGTCCTGCCGTTGAAGCCGGAGAAAATCTTGGTTTTCTACCCGGCGATTTAAAAAACAAATTAGATCCATACATGCAGGCTTTGTACGATGCACTTTTAGACATTCTTCCCGGAGCAAAACTTAATAAACTTTTGGAACAAGGAACAATTCAAATTGCACCGCTTGCTTTTATGCGTGGAAGAACTTTAAGCGATGCAGTAGTAATTTTAGACGAAGCACAAAACACAACTATTGCTCAATTAAAAATGTTTTTGACAAGGATGGGAGAAAACTCAAAGTTTTTAATTACCGGAGATATAACTCAAATTGATTTACCAAACAAAAAGAACTCAGGTTTATTAAAAGTAAACTCAATTTTAAAAAAAATAAAAGGTATAGCTTTTACAACTTTTAATAGAGATGATATAATTAGACATAAATTAGTTTCTCCAATTATTGAAGCATTTGAAAAAGATGAGAAATAAAAACATCAACTTTTCACAATAAATATGTAAATTTGTACTTTATAATATATCAAAATACATTAATTGAAAAACATATTAAAATATAAAAGCCTTTTATTTTTATTTATGCTGATTTTTTCAGCACTTACTGCAAATGCACAATTCTACAATGGACATCAAATGTCTTTTGGAAAAAACAGAGTTCAATTCATTAAAAAATATTGGAGATATCATAGATACGATAAGTTTGATACTTATTACTACAAAAACGGGGATAGTTTAAGCAGAAAAATTGCAAGAATTGCCGAAGAAAAAATACCCGATGTTGAAAATTTCTTTGGATATGGTCTTCAAAAAAGAGTAATTTTTGTTTGTTTTAAAAGGCTTTCTGATTTCAGAGAAAGTAATATCGGTTATAAATCTGACGATAACAACTCAAATATAGGAGGAAAAACAAGAATAATTGATAATAAAATATTTGTTTATTACGAAGGAGACAATAAAAGCCTTGAAAAACAAATTGTTGAAGGAATAACACAACTACTTATAAACGAGATGCTCTATGGAGGAAGTTATACTAAAAAAGTTGCAAATTCAACATTAATTGACTTGCCGGAATGGTATCAATCCGGACTTATTAGCTACCTAAGCGAAGAATGGAGTTTTGACATAGAAAACCAAGTAAAAGATGGTTTTAAAAGCAAAAAATATAAAAAAATTAACAGATTAATTGGAGAAGAAGCAAAATATGCAGGACATTCTTTTTGGTATTTTATAGGACAAACCTATGGAAAGGATGTTATTCCAAATATTATTTATCTAACAAGGATTAACAAAAGTTCAGATGTTGGGTTCAGGTATGTTTTAGGAATGTCTATCAAAGAACTAAATCCATTATGGAAAGAATTTTTTGAAACAAAATATAACGATGACTTTGAAAACAAACTTCCGGAAGAAACATCATTAATTTACAAAGGAAAAAGAAACCGAGTATATCAAAGAGTAAAAATTAGTCCTGATGGCAGATATATTGCATATGTAGAAAATCAGTCCGGAAGATATAAAATTAAAATTTTTGACAAACAAAAAGAAAAAACAAAAACTATAAGAAAAAAGGGACATAAATTAGATCAAATTACTGATTATTCTTACCCTGTTTTAACTTGGCATCCATCAAGTAAAATAATTACTTTCTTTACAGAAGAACAAGGAAGATTAAGAATGTATTTTTACAACATTAAAAACAAAGATTTAACAAAAAGAAATTTAATGTATTTTGATAAAATACTTTCAGCCGATTATTCTAACAACGGATTTTCCCTAGCTCTTTCAGGCGTAAAAGATGGAAAAACAAACATTTATATTTATAACACAACTGCCGGAAATTTCAAGCAAATTACAAATGATGCCTACATTGACATTGACCCAAAATTTGTAAGTAATTCCTCAAAAATAATCTTTTCATCTGACCGAAACAACAATACAAACAATATTGACACTTACAAACCAAAAGATTTATTTATATACAATTTAGAAGACCAAAGCATATTACAACTTACAAAAACACCATACTTTAACGACACTCAACCCTCTGAAATTAAACAGAATACATATTTAAGTTTAACAGATGAATCTGGAATTATCGGAAGACAAATTATAAAATTTGACAGTACAATTAGCTATATAGACACAGCAATACACTATAGATATTTTGCAAACAACTTTCTAAACAGTAACTATTCCAGAAACATAGAAGATTTTGATGTAAATAAAAGAAAACAAACTTTAGCTGAGATTATTTTCCATAATAAACGATTTAAAATTTATCAGGAAAAAATTAGTTTAAAAAAAGAAAAAATAAATTCTAAAACATATTTCAGGCAACAATACACTGAAAAATTGGCATATAAAGACAGCATAAATAAAATTAATGAACAAATATCTCTTATTCAAAAATTTGAATTAGACAGTCTTAAAAATAATCCTCCTGATAATTTATTGCATCCCGACAGTATTCCCATAGACATAAATAATTATATTTTTGAAACCGAAAAGAATATTCAATACTACAAAATAAACCCTATTATTGATACAATTTCAGAACAAAGCAAAGACACAACTAATTTTTTACCAACTTATAACTATTTAACTAACTTTTATACAAACTATGTTACTCAACAAGTAGATTTTGGAACTCTTTCAGATTCATATCAACTATATACCGGCGATGCTTTTTATTTTTCACCCGGAATAAATGTTTTCACTAAAATAGGAATTTTTGATTTGTTTGAAGATTACAGAGTTTCAGGAGCTTTCAGAATGGGGGCAAGTCTTAATAATTTTGAATATCTTCTAAGCCTTGAAAATCTAAAATATAAAATTGATAAACAATACATATACCACCGCCAAACATATGTTAACCAAATTATTGACCCAAGTGGACAATTTTATTTCCTTTTAAAATTGTATTCAAATGAATTTATGTATCTTTTAAAATACCCATTCAACCAAGTTTCTTCGGTAAAAGCAACACTAAGTTTAAGACACGACAAAGCAATATTTTTAGCACTTGAAAGAAGTACTCTTGCAGAACCCTCTCAACATCAGTTTTTCTCAGGAATAAAATTAGAATATAATTTTGACAACATAAAAAGTCTGGGATTAAATTTAAATGAAGGAACAAGATTCAAATTGTTCTCCGAATATTATCAAGAAGTTGACCAAGAATACACAAATATGATTGTTGTAGGTGCAGATTTCAGATATTATAAAAAAATTCATAGAAATTTAATATTTGCAAGCAGAACAGCAGCAAGTGCTTCATTTGGAAAAAGCAGATTATTGTATTACCTAGGCGGAGTTGATAATTGGTACACTTTTAATCCAAAAAAACTAAGATTTGATAATTCTGTTGAAATAAACCAAGAACAAAACTATGTATATCAGGCAGTTGCAACAAATATGAGAGGTTTTGTTCAAAATGCAAGAAATGGTACAAATTTTATGGTAATTAATAATGAAATTAGGTTTCCAATTATAAGATATCTGGTAAATAGACCTTTAAACTCGGCTTTTCTTAACAACTTCCAAATTGTTGGCTTTGCAGATGCAGGTTCTGCATGGTCAGGACTTACACCATACGATGACGCAAACGCATACAAAACAGAAATCGTACGAAGAGGTCCTGTAACTGTTGTAATAGACAAAAACAGATGGCCAGTAGTGTTTGGGTATGGTTTTGGTCTAAGAACTAAACTTTTAGGATATTTTGTCAGGCTAGATTGGGCATGGGGAATAGACAACGATGTTGTACTACCAAGAGTTTTTTATTTCTCCTTAAATCTAGATTTTTAATCATTATTAAACTAAACTCTAAAAACAAACTAAAAAAACATTATATTAATAAAAACATTTTACCTTTACATAAACCAATCTTTTAACCTTTTAAATTTTAGTATTATGATTTTAAAAAGAATTTCAATTTTTATTCTTGCAACTCTTATAAGCATTGTAAGTTTTGCACAAGACGCAAAAAACAATACAATCTCTAAAAACTCTAACCATTTGGGAATAAATGCAGGATTTACAACAGGATTAGGATTATCTTTTAGACACTGGCACGACAAATTTGGACTACAAATAACAGCAATTCCTTTGAAAACTGATAATTTACAATTTATTAGTGCAGGAATTACCGGATTATATTCAATTGACAATCATAAAAATTTTAGACATTTTCTATATTTAGGAAACCATATGATTTTTTACACAAGAAAAATTAGAGATTACGATTGGAGTACAGGAACAAGTACTTATCACACAAAAGAGACCCAACAATATAATGCAGGTTTCGGCTACGGAATTGAACTTGGAACAAAAGTTAGATTTAATTTAATGATTGGATATGCAGGTTATAACCTATTAGACGAGAATTTCGATTTACTCCCTACTGCTGAAATAGGACTTTATTTTCTTCTTTAAAAATTAAAGGCAAATTGTTACTATGTGCAGAACAACACAATTATTGTAAATATAAATATTTAAACAACTTATTTAATATCAATTAATTAGGAAAATTTTGACACATGAAAAAATATACAGTAATAGCAATAATACTTCTTTTCTGTATTAACCTTAGCTTCGGACAAGAAAAAGAAAAAAAATTAAAAAGAAATATGTGCGGAATAAATATGGGTGCAACCACTGGAATAGGTTTCTCATATAAACATTGGAAAGATGTTTTTGGCGTACAAATTACAGGTTTACCCATAAAAGTTGATGACGATTTTGATTTTAGTATTGGGCTAACATTTTTTAGTACAATAAAACAAAGAAAACATTTTAATATTTTTGCCTATGCCGGAGCCAATTATATGTCAAGTAATTTTAGATTTATTTTTGATATGAACCCAATATATTCATTTACAAACCTTAATAGAGAACAAGAATATTATTATAATGAAGAAACTCATCAATCTAATTACAATGCAAATTATTTTAACACAAGTATAGGAGCCGGTGTTGAAATTGGGAAAAACCCTATAGTTACAATAATGGCAGGATATGCTGCATTAGATTTAACAGAAAGTTTTAGTTTACTTCCAACAATTGAAGTTGGACTTCACTTTAAAATATAATTTTACCTTATTAAAAATTGTTTTAAAAAAAATAAAAAACAAATTAATAATAAAAGTTAACAGGGCAAACTCATACTTTGTTAAAATCTGCTAAAAGTACTAATTTGCTTTAAATCGTGTCACGTTTTAACGTGTCACGATAACATTAATTTTTGATTTATATATTTTATTAGTTTAATTATTTTTAAAACCTTAGTTTGAATTGTAAAATCAAATAAATTGTGCTGAAAAATAAAAGTATAAGTTTGCCCTGTAAGAGTTAATCAAAAAAAAGCCTTTCAACCTTTTCAATTTTCTCATCCAAACTAAAATACCCATCAATTTTATGAATTTCATGCCCATCTTTTTCCATTTTCCGAAACCAAGTCATTTGGCGTTTTGAAAACTGATGAATTGCAATTTCTAATTTAGAAAACATTTCATCATAAGAAATTTCACCTAAAATATATTCTGTAATAAATTTATATTCCAAGCCATAATATTTTAAAGTTTCAACAGGAACATCTTCTTTTATAAGCCTTTCAACTTCTTGAATCATACCCGATTGCAAACGCTCCCTTAATCTTTGCGAAATTCTTCTTCGCCTAGAATCTCTGTCGAAAACCACCTGAATATTAAGACTTTTTATTTGAGGATAATTAAAATTAATATTTTTATTATCTCTATAGAAAAGCACTATTTCAACAGCTCTTAATAATCGTTTCCTGTTTGAAGTATCACTTCTATTATGTAATTCTTTATTTGTTTTTAAAATATCAATTAATTCATCGTCAGTTTTTTTTTCTAATTCAAATTTTAATTCTTCACTATGAGGAACATTAATTAATTTATACCCTTTAAGAACTGCATCAATATACATTCCTGTTCCTCCACATAAAATTGGGAATTTATTTCTTCCTATAATATCATTATACACACAAAGAAAATCACTTTGATATTCAAACACATTGTATCTGTATCCAGCATCAACAATATCAATAAGATGATAAGGAACTTTTTGCCCGTTTACACTATAATCTTCTATATCTTTTCCGGTTCCAATATCCATTCCCTTATATACTTGGCGTGAATCTGCACTTATAATTTCTCCTCTAAATTTTAAAGCTAAATTAGCAGCTAAAGAAGTTTTTCCTCCTGCTGTTGCTCCTAGAACAGTAATTATATTATATTTTGAAGTTTTCAATTTCACAATTACAAAGATAATTATAAATTTGCAAGCTATGGCAAATGTATTACACATAAAAAATAAAAAAGCAAGACGAGATTATGAATTACTTGATAAATTTATTGCAGGAATCCAATTATATGGTTCAGAAATAAAATCAATAAGAGCAGGAAAAGTTAGCATAAATGACTCATACTGTGTGCTTCAAGAAAGAGGGGAAAAATCTGGCATTTTTGAAGTTTGGGTAAAAATGCATATTGCTGAATATTCTCATGGAACTCATTTTAACCATGAGCCAAAAAGAGACAGAAAACTTTTATTAAATAGAAAAGAAATTGACAAACTTGTAAAAAAAGTATTAAAATCTGCTCTCACAATAGTCCCTACCCGACTGTTTATAAATGAGAAAGGACTTGCAAAATTAGAAATTGCCATTGCAAGAGGTAAAAAATATCACGACAAAAGGGAAGACCTAAAACAAAAAGATGACAAAAGAGAAATGGATAGATTAAAGAAAATGAAATTATAAATAGATAATGAATAATGAATAATGAATAATTAACAATGAATGATGAGCAAATCTGAATATTTTTCAATATAAATTCAAGCTCAAAACTAATTTCCAATCCAAATAAGTTTTCCTTTGCCTACACTGCTATTTAAATTTATAACTTCCGGATTTCCATAATAATAAACATTTCCCGTATTCTTAATTGTACAATCCAAACTTTTAAGAGCTCTAACAGTACAATCTGCTTTTGAGTTATTAGAAACTATAACATTCTTTGCAATTAAATCTTTTGCATCAACACTATTTAAACTTGTATTCCATAGTTTAAGTCGGTCAACTTGCCCTGACAATTTTATTTTACCACCATTTAAGTGTATATTCCAAAAATAAAAAACTTTACAATTTAACTTTAAATCAGCCTCAGTATATTTTGCTTCCGACACAAGTCCAATTTCACTGTCATTTTCTAATACATTATCCGAAAACAATTTAGAAGAAGAAGTCAGACGTATTTTACTTATTTTTTTTACTCTTAAAAAAATAGTAACCTTCGCCTTTTCAGGTTTTGAGAACTTACATTTATGTTCGCTTTTTAAAACTAATGTATTTTCTGAGATATTAAAACTTACAGATTCTGCAAAATTTTTATGCCCCTCAATTTTAATTTGATTTATTGTATCTTGTATAAGATGCACATCAAAAACATCGGCAACAATTAAACTATCAAAATTTGCAAGTTCTTGTTCAATAACAACTTCCTTTCCTGAACCAGAAAAACAATCAAAAGTTTTTTGGCAAGAAAATAATATAGGCAATAATAGAATAATTAAATATTCTTTTTTCATTAAAATTAGATATAAAAAAATACTACTTTTACAAATCGTAAAGTTAATAAAACTAAGTTCAAATATTTAAGAATATGAAAATAATTACATTCATTTTAATACTTTTTTTTCCGTTTTTATCGCTTTTTTCGCAAGATAAAAATGAAGTTAAAAAACTAAACGAAGCAGTTGCAGATTTTAAAAAAGCTAATGATTTAAAAAGAAAATATGATTTTGATAATGCAAAAATCTATTTTGAAAAAGCAGCAAATGTTTTCAAACAATACAAAAAAACCGGCAACTACATTCAAAGCCGATACTCAATAGCAGACATATACATTCAAAAAAATAAAAAAGAAGAGGCAGAGAAAATTATTAATGAAATTTACACTCTTTCAATTGATAAATACGGAGAAAACAATAAGTTTCTAACAAATATTCTTTTTGCAAAAGGACAAATTGCTGCCCAAAACAGTAAACATATTGAAGCATTATCGTTTTTCAGAAAATCTTCAGAATTGAATGATAAATTTAATAAAAATGAAAGTTTTTTTAAATCAAATTTACATACAAACATAGGCAACTCATATTCTGAATTAGGAAAAATTGATTCTGCACTTTTTCATTATAAAAAAGACTTAGAAATTAAACTGTTATTTATTGATGCAAAACATCCAATGTTATCAATTGCATATAATAATATAGCTAATATTTACAAAACGAAAAGACAATTTACAGATGCTATAAAATATATTGAAAAAGCAATAAAGCTGAATTTAGATGCCTATGGTAAAGATAATTTTCATACTGCAAAATATTACAATGGAAAAGGAAATATCTATTCAGAAATGGGACAATACGATTTAGCATTAGAATTTTTTCAAAAATCTTTAAGAATTAACAAAGCCCATTTTGGAGAAAAAAACATAAATATTGCAAAAGATTTAAACGATATTGGAATTATATACAACAAACAAAGGAAATATGATAAAGCATTAATATATTTCAAGGATACCTACGACTTACAAGTAAGTTTATTTGGAGAAAATTATCCGGATATTGCAGGAACATGTAATAATATAGGGTATATTCTTGAATATCAAGGGAAACACGAGTCATCATTAAAATATTATTTAAAAGCTGTTAAAATTAAAACTAAATTTTTTGGAGAAAATCATCCGGAACTAGCAACATATTATAATAATATTGGAATTAACTATTATAACAGATCAGAATATGAAAATGCTTTAAAAAACTATTTAAAATCAGCTTCAATTCTTGAA
Source organism: uncultured Chlorobiota bacterium (assembly GCA_947311445.1). Classification (GTDB taxonomy): domain Bacteria; phylum Bacteroidota; class Bacteroidia; order Bacteroidales; family JAADGE01; genus JAADGE01. Next base: position 13,366 of record CAMZKV010000001.1, read on the forward strand.
AATAACTATGGAAATAAATTTCCGGGAATTGTTCGAGTATATTTAAATATTGCAAATGTTTACCAAAAGCAAGAAAATTTCTTTTTGGCATTGTCATATTTTCAAAAAAGCATTGCTGCAAATGTTCCCAAATTCAATCCTGAAACAACAAATTATTCTGCAAACCCAAACTTAAATAACTATCTTGATATTAACAATTTACTGTTCTCTTTAACAGGAAAAGCTGGAATATTAGAGTCAATATATCAAAAAGATTCCGTTAAAAATTATTTAGAACTTGCTCAAAAGACATATCTTTTATGTGATTCGGCTGTTTCAATTGCAAGAAAACAAGCAATTAAAAAATCAGATAAGATTTTTCTTGGAAATCAATCTAAAAGAATATACGAAAAAGCAGTTAATGTTCTAATTCAACTTGCTAACAAAACTGAAAACAAAAAGGAAAAAGAAAATTATTTTGAGAAAGCATTTTACATTGCAGAAAAAAATAAAGCTGCAATTTTATCACAAGCAGTTAACTCATCAGACGCAAAGTATTTTGCTGATATTCCTACTGACATTTTAAAAGAAGAACATGATTTGAAAGTTAAAATTGCAAATATTGAAAAATCTCTTGCCGAATCTTTTAATGAAATAGAAACTGAAACATTAAAAGAAAGACTTTTTTATTTGAATGAGGAATTAAGAGGTTTAAATAATGATATAGAAAGAGAATATCCTAAATATTACAATTCTAAATATAAAGATATTGATATTAGCATTAAAGACATTCAAAAAAATATTGACAAAAACACAGCAATTAGAAGCTATTTTTTAGGAAATGAAGACATAATAATATTTACTCTAACAAAAAACAAAATAAAAGTAGTTTCTATTGGCAAACCTACTAATTTTGAAAAAGATATAAGGAATTTCAACAAATATATAACATCAGGATACAAATCTTATTTTAAACTATATTTAAATTCTGCAAATAATTTTTACAAACTATTTTTTCCTGATATAATACCCGAAGAGATAACAAAACTTATAATTATTCCCGACGGAATTATAGGCATTATTCCTTTTGAGCCATTAATAACAAAAAATTACACAGGAGATATTACAAACTTTAAAGAATATCCATTCTTAATAAAAAAATATCAAATTAATTACGCATATTCTGCAAGTCTTTTATTGAAATCTTTAACAAATAAAAGAAAAAGAGACAATAGAAAAACTTGGCTCGGAATTGCACCGGTATTTGACAACATAACAAAAAACAAAATAAACAACATAGATGTAACACCTTTGCCCGGAACAAAAACCGAAATATTTGAAATTGAAAAATTGTTTCAAGAAAAAAAACTTGAAACAAAATCTATAACCGAAATGGATGCAACTGAAACTTTCTTAAAAAATGAAAATTTAAAAGATTATAAATACATTCATATTGCAAGTCACGGAATTGTAAATACAGAAGAACCAAAACTGTCAGGCATAATACTTCATCCGCAAGACACTGAGAATGATGGAGTTCTCTATTCCGGCGAAATTTACAATTTAGAACTTGATGCTGATTTAACAATTCTTTCAGCTTGTGAAACAGGCTTAGGCGAAATATCAAAAAGCGAAGGAGTAATCGGTCTTTCGAGAGCATTAATGTATGCAGGTTCAGATAATACAATTGTTTCTTTATGGAAGGTATCAGATGTTTCAACTTCTGATTTAATGCTTAATTTTTACAAAAACCTACTTGAAAACGAAGACGACAGAGCAAAAGCATTGCACAATGCAAAAATGAAGATGATAGAAACAGGAGATAATTTTGCTCATCCGTTTTTTTGGTCGCCCTTTGTTCTTATTGGAAATTAAATCGTAAAAGTTTACAAAATTTAATTTCTAAAAAAAATATAATCTATGCAAGCTAAAAAAAACTGATGCAAACAATAAACACAAACGGAAAACTTTTAAATATATCAAAACCAATAATTGCCGGAATTTTAAATATAACTCCAGACTCATTCTTCGATGGTGGAAGATATACCAATATTGATGCCCTAAGAAAGAGAATAAAACAAATAATCTTCGAAGGTGCAGAAATAATTGACATTGGTGCATATTCATCTCGCCCGGGAGCAAAACATATTTCTGAAAAAGAAGAACTTCAAAGACTAATTCCTGTTTTGGAACTCATGCAAAAAGATTTTCCGAATACAATAATTTCAGTTGATACTTTTCGCTCAGAAATTGCAAAAATTGTAGTAAAGAATTACGGAGTTGCAATAATAAATGATATTTCAGGAGGAAATATTGATAAAAAAATGCTTCCAACAATTGGAAAATTAAATGTTCCATACATAATGATGCACATGAAAGGAACACCAAAAAATATGCAAGAAAACCCAAAATACAAAGATTTAATAAAGGAAATTATAAAGTTCTTTGCCAAAAAGATTAAATATACAAGACAATTAGGAATTAATGATGTAATTATTGACCCCGGTTTTGGTTTCGGAAAAACTATTGAGCACAATTATCAAATATTGAACGAGCTTGAAAAATTTAAAATTTTAGATTGCCCAATTTTGGTAGGAATTTCAAGAAAATCAATGATTTATAAGGTTTTAAACTCAAATCCAAAAAATGTTCTTCCGGCAAGTTTAGCTCTAAATATGGTAGCATTGGAAAACGGTGCAAATATTTTAAGAGTACATGATATAAAAGAAACTATGCAAGTTATTAATGTTTTTAAAAAATTAAAAAACATTGATGAATAGAGAATAATTGGAAAAGATTGAATTTCATGTTTCAAAATACAAAATAAAAAAACAATTTAATTATATTTGTAGAAAAAAGAAACTTCCCGAACAGTTTGAAGTAAAAAAATAATAATTTAGCAACATAATTTAAAAACTAAAACTATCTTTTCTTTTCTAGACATAGGAGTAACGGACATTATTGACATCCTATTGGTAGCATTTCTGCTCTACCAAATTTATTTTTTGATAAAAGGCACACAAGCCATTAAAATTTTCATTGGAATTGCATTTTTATACCTTATTTGGCTTCTGGTCAAAGCATTGGATATGAAGCTAATAAGTTCAATTCTTGGACATGTTATGGGTGTTGGAGTAATTGCTTTATTAATAGTGTTTCAACAAGAAGTTCGTAATTTTTTTATGCTTATTACAAACAAGTACCTTTCTAAATTTGATTTTTCAATAAAAGACATTTTACCTTTCATTAAATCTGAAGAACAAGAAGTTAAAGTTTGGTCAATTGTTAAAGCATGTAATAATTTGTCTAAACAAAAAACAGGAGCATTAATTACAATTGCACAAGAATCTGAATTACCAATGATTATTGAAACCGGATTAATAATTAATGCAGATACAAGTTCTTTACTGATAGAAAGTATATTTTTTAAAAACAACCCCTTACACGACGGTTCAATTATTATAAAAAAACAAAAAATTATTGCGGCAGGTTGTATTCTTCCAGTTTCAAAACAAGAATTTAATATTAAAGATTTTGGATTAAGACATAGGGCTGCAATGGGAATTTCTGAACAAACTGATGCAGTAGTAATAGTTGTATCAGAAGAAACCGGAGGAATTTCACTTTTTCAAAATTCCGAGTTTAAAAGAAATCTCTCTGCTGTTGAACTTCGCAAAACTCTTGAAAGTATTTTCTTAAATAAAAAAATAAATTGATGATAAATTAGTCGAAATAAAATAAAAATAAATAATTACTTTAGATATAATTTCGAAACTAAACTTATATCAATTTTTTATTAATAAAATTCATGCAAAAAACAAAAAATAATAGAGCAGTTTGGGCAGAAAAAAATATTGTTTACATAATTGACCAAACAAAACTACCTTTTAAAGAAGATATATTTGTTTCAAAAAATTATAAAACTACTTGCCAAGCAATCATTACAATGATAACCAGAGGAGCAGGTTCAATAGGTGCAACAGCAGGATTTGCAATGATGCAAGCAGCTTTTGAAGCTCCCAAAAACAATTATCTAAATTATATTAAAAAAGCAAAAAAAGAAATTGAAGAAACAAGACCTACTGCACAAGATTTATTTACAGCAGTGAACAGAGTCTATAACAAGGCTTTAACATCAATAAAAAATGCAGAAAAAGAAGCTCACAAAATTGCCGATGAAACTTCACAAGCAGGAAAATTAATAGGACAAATAGGAAACAAACTAATAAAAAACAACTTTAAAATTCTTACTCATTGTAATGCCGGACCTCTTGCCTTGGTGGAATATGGGTCTGCATTGGCACCAATTATTGAAGCACATAATTCAGGAAAAAAAGTTTTTGTTTATGTTGATGAAACTCGCCCTAGAAACCAAGGAGCAAAACTTACTGCATGGGAACTAAAAAAAGCAGGAGTTCCTCATGTAATTATTGCTGATAATGTTGCCGGTTTATTAATGATGCAATCAAAAATAGATATTGTAATTACAGGAGCTGATAGAATTGCAAAAAATGGAGACACTGCAAACAAAATTGGGACATTAGAAAAAGCTGTTCTTGCAAAAGAATTTAAAATTCCGTTTTATATTGCTGCACCCAAATCAACTTTCGACAATAATATTTTAACAGGAAGCAATATTCCAATAGAAGAAAGAAGCCAAGATGAGGTTCTTTATATAACCGGAATTGATAAGGATAATAAAATAAGAGAAATACAAATTGCATCACCAGGTTCAAAGGCATATAATCCTGCATTTGACATAACACCTTCAAAATACATAACAGGTTTTATAACCCCTTCAGGAATTATAAGTTCTGGTAAAATTAAAGATTATATTTCATAGATTTTAGAATTTCAATAACTCTATCTTTAAATTTTCCTTGAATAATAATTTCATTATTTTTTGCAGACCCTCCTACCCCACACTTTGTTTTTAAGGTTTTTGCAAGAGCTTTTAAATCTTCTTCCGAACCAACAAAGCCGGTTATTAACGTAATAGTTTTGCCTTTTCTTTTTTTATTATCAATTGTAACTTTAAGATGCTGTTCTTCAGGAGACAGAGTGTCTAGGTCTTCAGCCTCATCAAATTCATATTCAAAATCTGAATTTGTAGAATAAACCATTCCTAATCGATCTTTCCAGTCTTTTGCCATTTTCTTATTAAATTTTACTTATTAATTTGTTGCAAAACCAAAGCACTTGCTCCAAGAATTGCAGCATTATTTCCGTCTAACTCAGACATCTTTATTTGAACATTATTTTTATAAACTTCAAGCAAATTATCTTCCATATATTTTTTAGCCGGTTTTAATAATAAATTTCCTGCATTTGCAAGTCCACCAAATAAAAAAATTACTGCCGGGCTTAAATATGCTACCGAGTCTGCTAGTGATATTCCTAGTATTTTTGCCGTAAAATCAAAAACTTTTAAAGCAATTCTGTCTTTTTTTAAAGCTACTTTGTAAATATCTTTTGAACTGAAATCTTTAATATGTCGTAACAAGCTATCTTCTTCATATTTTCCCAGAAACTCAATGGCAGTTTTCACAAGTCCGGTAGCCGAAACATAGGTTTCCAGACAGCCTTTTTTTCCGCATCCGCATAATCTTCCATGTGGTATTGCATTTGTATGACCAATTTCTCCGGCAAATCCATCATGTCCTAATAATAATTTTCCGTTTGAAATAATTCCGCTACCAAGACCGGTTCCAAGAGTAATAAAAATAAAATCATTAATGTTTTTTGCACCGCCGTAAATTTTTTCGCCTAAAGCTCCGGCATTTGCATCATTTGTAATAAAAACAGGAACATTAAAATATTTTTTTAGCATTTTTACAAAAGGTATAACTCCTTTCCAATCTAAATTTGCTGCATATTCAATAGTTCCTCTATAAAAATTAGCATTTGGAGCACCAATTCCAATTCCTTTTAATTTAAAGTTTATATTTAATTCCGAAAGTGCATCTTTAATACTTAGACTTAGCTTTTCAATATATTGATGAATGTTTTTATGCCCTTGTGTTGAAAATTTAATTTCTGACAATACATCTCCATTCTCATTAACAATTCCAAAAACCGTATTAGTTCCGCCAATGTCAACTCCAATTGTAACTTGTTCCATATTAAATAAATAATTAAAAAAAAGTACTTTGTTATTAAAAAACTTTAAATTACATTTTAAAAAATGAAATTTGCAAAATAATTATAAAAACATTACAAATAAAAAAACATATTTCTCTATTTATAATGATAATTAGTTTATTTGCTTGTAAAAAAGATGACCCAAAGATAGAGCAAAATTCTGTTGTTTTGCAAAATAAGACTATCCAATATTGGGGATATTAAATTCAAAACATTAATGATGAAACAAATATGAAAGAACTTAATAATACAGGACAAAAAAAAAGACTTTATTCTTTTTTAATTTATTTATTTTAATATTTTCATAAAACAATATTTTTCTTTGTAGGTAAATTAAAAAATTAGTAAGGCTACAATAATAATTTATATTAACTGCCATCTCTAAAGTTTTTATTTTTAATAACAGCTTTTTTCTTCCATTTTCCAGTAAAGAAATAGATTGTTGAAGCTGTCATTCCAAAAGCCCAAGTTATTGGAAGTGCGTACCAAATACCTTTCTCTCCATATATATCGGATAAATATTCAGACAAAGGAACTCTTACAATCCATAAAGTTACAAATGTCATTATCATAGGAAATATAGTATCTCCTGCTCCTCTGTATGTTCCTAGTAATGAGAACATAATTGAAAAAATAAAATAGAAAGAACTAACAATCATTAAATATTCTGTTCCTATTCTAATGACTTCTTTATCTGGTGTAAATGCGTTCATTAAGAATTCTGCACTTGAAATTACGGAAATACTTATTAAAATTGCAATTGTTCCGGACATTAGAATTGTTGATTTTAAACCTTTTATAACTCTGTCTATTCTTCCGGCACCAATATTTTGTCCTGTAAACGCAGTTAATGCCATTGAGAAGCTCATTGCGGGGATCATTCCCAAAAAATCTATTCTCATTGCAACAGAGTAAGCATCAGTAACTTGCAATCCGAATTTACTAACAATTCTGTATATTGCCATCATACCTATTGCCACAACCATTTGTTGTATTCCGGAGGGTAAACCTATTTTAAAACTTTTCAGAAATATTTCTTTGTCGAATTTTAAGCCAAAAATTCTTAATTTTATTAAATCATATTTTTTTCTTATATAAATAACTGCTGTAATAAAAGCTCCACCTTTTGAAATTATTGTTGCATAAGCAATTCCTTCAATTCCCAAATTAAAATATTTTATAAAAACAATATCAAGAACAATGTTTGTAAGTGTTGCGATAATAAGAAAAAACAAAGGGGTTTTTGAGTCTCCAAGACTCCTAAAAATTGCAGCTGTTCCGTTGTATCCAAAATCTAATATTAAACCGGAAAGTAAAATGGTAAGATACGTCTTTGCAGGTTCTGAAGTTCCTTCGGGTAACTTCACTAAGTTTAATATATCTTCAATAAATATAATTCCTAAAATACCGATTGTAACAGAAGAAATAAACATTATAATGTACATAGTATCAATAGATTTCTGCACATTTTTATATTGTTTTGCTCCAAAAAATTGAGAAATTACCACACCTGCACCAGTTGCTAATCCAATACCAAGAGAAATTAACGCAAAAAATACCGGAAATGAAGCTCCTACTGCAGTTAATGAGCCTTTTCCAAGAAAATTACCAACAACAATGCTGTCAACAAAAATATATAGTTGTTGAAATACATTTCCAAGTAACATTGGTAATGCAAACAACAAAATTAATTTTGCTTCTTTTCCAGTAGTTAAATCTTTCAAATAATACTATTTTAAAAATTCTTTTTTCAATCTAAATCAATCTACAAACCAATTCATTACATATCCCACTTAGCTTTTTCACGAAGATTTTTAACTATAATCTCAGCTTCTTTTATAAGTTCCAGCTTATCAACTTTTACAGAGCGAGTTATTGGAAATGGTTTTTTGGTATCCCAAATTTCAACGTGTTGTGGTCTTTTGTAGGATGCAATTTTTTTACAATGTTCAAGAATTTCATCTGAACTAAGCAAAACACCATGTTTAGGTTTTACGAATGCAAAAATTCCTTCATCAAATAACTTATGTTTTATTCCAACAACATCAACTTGATCAACCTTAGGGTGTTCTGCAATAAATGCTTGAATCTCATCAGGAAATACTTGATAGCCTTTTTGTTTTATTACAAATTTATCTCGTCCGGAAAGATACAAGGCTTTGTAGTTTCCCATATTTTTAAAAAATCCTAAATCTCCGCTGTACAAAATTCCTTCTTTTGAAATTGTTTTTTTTGTTGCTTCCGGAAAATTATAATATTCTTTAAAAACAATTGGTGGATGATAACAAATTTCTCCTATTTCTTCTTCTTTACATTCATCTCCGGCAAAACCGTCTTTCATTGGTTTTCTAACAGAAACTTTTCCAAGATGTTCAAAAGCCATTCCTACTTGCCCCGACATTTCTTCAACTGAAATTCCGATAGGAGTAAAAGTTGCAAAACCAGCAGTTTCTGTCATCCCTAAGCCTGTTCCGAAATTAGGCGACATTTTTGAGAGTTTGTTTAAAAACTCAACATCTACGGATGAACCTGTATAAATTGCAAATCTCAAACTGCTTAATTTAAACTTATCATAATCTGGATGTGCCCACAGCATACGGAATTGAGTAGGTATTTGCCCGAGAAGTGTAATTTTATGTTTTTCAATTGCTTTTAAAGATAGTTCCACATCAAAAATCTTAAGAAAAATTGCTGTCCCTCCGCTAAAAAATGTTGTCATAACCATTTCAGTTATACATCCTACATGGCTGGGAGGAAGATTAACAAGCATTTTATCTTCGCTTTTAATTCCTTTAACACCTTCATAAATAATTCTGTTTTGAACAATTATATTTTCGTGGCAAATTAAGGCAGGTTTGGGTTCTCCTGTTGTTCCTGTTGTGAAAATTATCAATACAGGAGTATCTTTATCAACTTTTTTATATGCTTTTTCTAATTGTTTTGTGAAAATATTTTTAATTTTTAAAAATACTAGTCTAGATTTTTTCATTAAAGCTCCAACCGACAAACTTCCTTGAACATAATCACTGGGTTTTGCATCTGGAATTATTTGAATAATATCTTCAATATAGTTACAATTGTCTCTTATGTGTTCAACTATTTCATTAAAATTTATTCTCTCGGTTTTTCCGTGAGCAAAAAATAATTTTGGTTTTATTTTGTCTAAATCTCTTTTAACTTCCTCTTTTTTCAACCTTAAATCCAGAGGTGCATATATTGCTCCAATTTTAAAACAAGCATAAGCCAATGCAATGTGTTCAGGAAATAAAACGAGTTGAGTTGCAATAATATCGCCTTTTTTTATGCCTAAATCCAAAAACCGAATAGCAAAATAATCTATTAATGTGCTAAGTTTTTTATATGTAATTCTTTTATCGTCCTCATGTTGAATTATTGCAATATTTTCGGGAGTTTCTTTTGCATATTTTTCAATATAATTATTGAGTAATTCTAGTTTCCATTGTTGGTTTTTCATAGTTTTTATTTTAAGATTATAGTTCCCCCTTTTAAAACTTTTTGCCCTTTTGTATTTATAATGTCAAAATTAACTTTGTTTTCATCTAATCTTAATAGTCTCACATTCAATTTATTACTAGGATAAACAATATTAGTAAATCTTGCATATACTTCTTTTATTTTACTGAAATCATTATTAAATTCTTCCGCAACAATTAGGCTGATAGCTTTTGCTAATGTACAAGTTCCTTGTAAAACTATTCCTTTCAAACCTATTGATTTTGCAAATTTAGGGTTTGTATGAATTGGTGCATCAATATTTGCTTTTTCGGCATATTCGTAAGGCAATTTTTCATCAATCTTAATTGATTTTGTCCAAACTGCTTCTTTATTAATATTTTCAGCTTGAAAATTCTTTTTTTTAATAATATTTTCTCCTGTTAATTTAACACCAAACAAAATTCCTGATGAGTATTCTGTTGCAATATGTATATTTTTTGAATAGTATTCAAACTTAATAAAAAGTTTAGTTCCTTTTTTATGTTTACTTATTTCAGTAATTTTTGATTTTACATTCAAATTAGAAAACTTATTCTTATATGTGTGTATTTTAATATGTTCAGATTGATGAACTATTGTATTTAGAATATCCTGATTAATTTTTTCTTCTAGAAATTCATTTAAGTTTTTAATTATTTTCCAACTAATTTGAGTAAAAAACAAAGGATGTATAAAATCTAGATTATTATCAACAGAAAAAATACTTGTAACTTCATTATAATTAGATATGTTTTTATCGGAAACAGAATATTGCAAATCTTTTATTGTATTGTAAGCAAAATCTGATGGTATTTTTAATCTTTTACGAAAAAAGTATTTTATGTATCGAAATAATTTATTCAAGATTTAACTATTTTTTTTATGTTGACCGATTAAGAATTTACAAAAGGGAGTTAAATCCTTATAAAAAAGGCATTTTTAAATCCACAATTTAAATAGTGTAATAAGAAAATCAATTTATATATTACAAGTTGGTTTTTAAGTTTTAACAGGACAACAATAATAGGTTTATAAACAATTATTTTATTTTATTTAATTTAACAGTAAAATGCCTCATAATTGGAGCTTCCTCCAAAATTTTCAATCCGTGTTTTGCTTCGTTCCTTGTGTCGAATATTTTTTTACATACTGCTGCAACATAGTCCATATGGCTATTAGTGTATGTACGCCTTGGAATTGCAAGTCTTACAAGTTCTAAATCGGGGTATCGGTTTTTTCTTGAAACAGGATCTCTATCTGCTAAAATTGTTCCAATTTCAACGCCTCTTATTCCTCCCACTATATACAGTTCAACCGCTACTGTTTGTGCAATGTATTCTTCTTTTTTTATTTGAGGGAGAAAACGTTTGGCATCAATAAAAATAGCATGACCTCCAATTGGACGTTGAATAGGTACTCCTGCTTCAATTAATTTATTTCCAAGATATTCAACTTGTTTTATACGAGCTTCTAAAACATTAAACTCTGTTCCTTCATCTAAACCTTGTGCCAGTGCATTCATATCTCTGCCGGACATTCCTCCGTATGTAATGTAACCTTCAAACATAATATTATAAACGGATGCTTCTTTAAACAGTTTTTCACTTCGCATTGCAATAAATCCTCCCATATTAACAATTGCATCTTTTTTACTGCTCATTGTCATTCCGCTTGCATGAGAAAACATTTCTTTAACAATTTCTTTAATTGTATGATTTTCATATCCTTTTTCTCGTTTTTTTATAAAATAAGCATTTTCAGCAAAACGTGCTGAATCGAAAAAAACAGGGATGGCATATTTGTTTGCCAGCAATTTTACTTCACGTAAGTTTTTCATTGACACAGGTTGCCCTCCTGATGAATTATTGGTGATTGTTACAATAATTAAAGGTATTTTTTCTCTTGGGTATTTTTTCAATACATCTTCTAATTTATTCAAATCTAAATTTCCTTTAAACGGATGATTCTTAGTTGTATCAAATGCTTCATCAATTGTGCAATCTATTGCCTTCGCTTTGCGAAATTCTATATGTCCTTTTGTAGTATCAAAATGAGAATTGCCGGGTACTATGTTTCCTTTTTTTATTATTGTTGAAAACAAAACATTCTCGGCTGCTCTGCCCTGATGTGTAGGCAAAAAATAGTCGAAACCTAAAATATCTTTTATTGCATTTTTCATTTTATAATATGATGATGCTCCTGCATAACTTTCGTCTCCAATCATCATTTCTGACCATTGTTTGTCTGACATTGCTCCTGTTCCAGAATCTGTTAGTAAATCAATATAAACTTGATTACTTTTCAGATTAAATAAATTATAATATGCTTTTTTTATCCATTTTTCTCGTTCAGCTCTAGTACTTCGGTAAATTTTTTCTACCATTTTTATTTTATAGGGTTCTGCATAAGGTAATGACATAAATTTTAAATTTTAAATTATTATTTTTAATTTATTATGGTTTATAATAGAATGATTTATTCTAAAAATTAGATATTACAGATAATGCTGCAATTATTGAGGTAAGTATGCAAAGATTTCCGGATGTTTAACTGATTTAAACAATTTCTTTTTGGTTATATGAATTTCAAGTTTTTGCATTTGTGCAAATATATAAAAAATGATTTTATTTTTTTTAGAGAAAAGCAAATTATTACTAAGTATTAATCAATTAAAAATGAATGTCTTTCTATGTCTTCATATGTACATCCATTTGAGGGAAAGGTATTTTAATATTATTTTCATTAAACTTTTTATTAATGGTTTTTCTTATTTCACTCTTAGTTATTTCAATTCTAAAGTTATTTTCACTATAAAACATAAGTTGAAAATCTAAAGATGAGTTTCCAAAATCTGTAAAAATTGCTTTAACATTTTTATCTTTTGAAACTTCTTTATTAGTTTTTGCACTTTCTTCTAGAATTTTTATAACTAAATCAACATCACTTCCGTAGGCAACTCCTACATTTATTCTAAAACGAGTTGTATTTGACTGATGGCTCCAATTTACAACTTTGCTTGTAGTAATTAGTGAGTTTGGAACAATAATTACAATGTCATCTCGGTTAATTACTTTTGAAGTTCGTAAGCCAATGCTTTGAACCACAACAATATCGTTTTCAATTTCCAAAATATCCTCTACTTTTGTAGTTCCTTCGGTTAATAAAATTACACCTGAAATGATATCGTTAAAAGTTTGTTGCAAACCCATTCCTACACCTACCAACAATGCTGCTGATCCTGCAAGAAGTACAGTGAGTTTTAAATTGGCAACTTCAAACATGAAGCCAATTGCTATTACCCAAATAAAATATTTAATAAGTTTATAAATTGCAAGATAATCTCCTCTTTCATGTTCGCTTTTTTCAATTTTTCTTTTAACTACTTTTTTTATTATCCAAAGTATAAATTTTGTAATAAGTAATATTACAATTATAAGAAACAACATATTCAATTTGAAAGAATAGTTATTGAAACTGAATAGTTTAAAATTTAATATTTCATTTATTTCTGTCATATTATTGTTTAAGACTAAATGTTGTTTTGCTATAAACCTTATTTTATAGTCACAATCTAAGTGCTAGAATTAACTTTATTAGCTTATTTTACATAAAAAAGATAATTACTTTAAATTTTGGATGTAAGGGTTCTTTTGATTTTGAATATTTAATTTTGTTTAAACTATCTAGTGTTTGTCCATAAATTCATCTTTATTTGACTTTCTTTTTCTGAATTGGTTTATAATCAAGAAAATTACTATTCCAATCATTATAAAAAGTGTAACTAATTTCAAAATTGCTATAACTTTAAACATAATTTTTTTGTTTTTTAATTAACTATTAAAGAAAACTTCTAACAGCAAGTTCATAAGATTTTAGTCCAAAACCAGAAATACTGCCTTTACAATATGGAGCGATTAAAGATTTATGTCTTATTTTTTCTCTACTAAAAATATTTGAAATATGTACTTCAACAACTTTTGTTTTTATTGCTTTTATAGCATCAGCGATTGCAAGTGAAGTGTGCGTGTATGCAGCAGCATTTAAAATTATTCCATCAACAGAAAACCCTTTTTCTTGAAGTTTATTTATAATTTCACCTTCAATATTTGATTGATAGTACTCAAAATTAATATCAGGAAATTTTGAAATAAGATTTTTATAAAAAACATCAAATGATTGTTTTCCATAAATTTCTTTTTCTCTAATTCCAAGTAAATTGAGATTTGGTCCGTTTATTATTAAAAGTTTCACTTTGAAATAATTATTTTCTATATTTTAATAAATGTTTTCTTTTCTATCTTTAATCTTGTTATTTATATTCTCAAAGAATCTAAATAGTCTTTTTATTAGGCTAAAATATAAAGCTATATAAAGAAATAAGCTGAATATCCATATAACAACAAAGTTTACCCAGTAGGTAGGATAGTATTTTCCATCCCAAAGTTTTTTCTTAGGAGCATAAAAATGTGAAACAATAACTTTTTCAGGGTATCTGAATATCATGTCTGTTTTTTGGTAAAGATGATTTTCATATTCAAAAATCTTTTTTAGCTCATTCTTGTTTGTAAGAATATCTTCGAGGGCTTCATTATGATATTGACGTTTTTGAGTTATATATAACTTGTTTAATGAATCATTTTTTGTTTGTTCAAAAATAAACTTATCTTCAAGGGTTTCTGCAATTTTGTATCTGTCAATATAATATTGTCTTAATTCTTGAATATATTTGTTTATTTTTTTTATTAATGCATCATCAACCTTATTTGCATTAATATCTTTAATGTTAAAATCCGGTTTTATATTCTTATTAAATTTTATTTCCTTTTCAAATTCATTTCTTATAAGTTTAAAATTAGATATTATTTTTTCATCTGGAATTGAATCGTTTTTATGTCTTTCATAATAACTAATTTTATTCTTAATATCATTAAGAATAAAATCTTTTTTATAGTTAGCAACATGTTTAATTTTTTCCCATTTATATATTGGTTTTTGGTATTTATTATTTACAAATTGGTTAACGGCAAGTGCTTCATATGCCCATCTTGCAGTTATAATTTCGCCAAACCATGGTATTGTTCCGGGTTCTGTAATTGAAGGGTTTAGTTTTTCATATTTAACAATTATGCCACTTAATACTATTTGTGGTATAATGAGAAAAGGAATTAGAATGTATATTGTTACGGAAGTTTTAAAGCCATCTGAAATGTTTAATCCCATAAGAATAGCAAATGCCCATGTTGAAAAAAGAATTATCCAATATTCAAGGTACATTCCTCTAATTTCAAGAATTGAATTACCTATCAAAACAAAAGCAATTGCCTGATATGCTGCCAATCCAAACAGAATAAATATTTTAGAATATAAGTAACTACTTCTACTTAAATTTAGGAAAGATTCTCTGGCTCTTATTTTTCTGTCTTTTATAATTTCATCTGCACTTATGGTTAATCCTGTAAATAGTGCAATAATTACAGACATGAAAATAAAAACAGGGATATTATCATTCTCACTAAAGTTATAACCATATTGGTTTTCAACAGAAACATTTATATATTTTATAATATAAGAAAGTAAAACTGCTAGAATTGGGGCTTCTAATAAGTTTATTATAAGATATTGGACATTTGCAAGTTTAGATAAAATGTCTCTTTTTACAAAAATTGAAAATTGTTTAAATCTATTAGGTCTTTTAAAAGGTATTTCCGGTAAATCTATTGGTTCAGAATTATTTTCGGTTTCTTGTTCAAACTTTTTGTTTTTATTAAAATATGTGTACCATTCTAGTGGCTTGAATTTTCTTGTAGATGTAATATTTCCGTATTCATCTAAAATTTGAGATTCTAAAATATCAAATATTTGTTCGGCATTTACATTTCCACAAACAGAGCATTCACTTTCATTCCAATCAGCTTGTTTAATCCTTGATTTAAAATACACTAAGGAATCTACAGGGTCTCCATTATAAACAACATAACCACCTTGATCAAGAATCATAAGCCTATCAAACATTTTAAAAATATCTGATGATGGTTGGTGAATTACAACAAAAATTAGTTTGCCTCTTAAAGTTATTTCTTTTAAAAGGTCAAGAATATGTTCAGAGTCTCTTGATGAAAGCCCTGATGTTGGTTCATCAAGAAATAGTATTGCAGGTTCTCTAATTAACTCTAAGGCAATATTCAGCCTTTTTCTTTGTCCTCCACTAATTTTTTTATTTAATGGACTTCCAACTTTCATATCTCGAATCTCAAATAATCCTAAGTTTTTAAGTGTTTTTATAACTTTTTTTAAAATTTGTTGCTTACTTAGGCTACCGAAACAAAGTTTTGCATTGTAGTAAAGGTTTTGAAGTACGGTTAGGTCTTCTATCAATAAATCGTCTTGTGAAACATGTCCAATTATACCTTCAAGTTCTTCTTTATCATTATTTACATTATATCCATTAATTTTTACTTCTCCTGTTGTTGCAGGATAATTTCCATTTAGGAGATTTAATAAAGTTGATTTACCAGATCCGCTTGCACCCATAATCCCAACAAGTTTTCCACTTGTTTCAGTAAAATCTAGTTTATGAATTGCTTTTTTTCCACTTTTAAAACTATATCTTAAATCTTTTGCTTCAAAAACTATACTCGCAGTTTCTCCTTCTTCTTTATACGCTCTTACAATATCACTAAAATAAATAGGATTTCTTTTTACGTCCCTAATTGCAGAACCTATTGAAAGTGCATAAGCTCTATCTGTTAAAATTATTTGCCCATTTAAATAAAGTTCCTTAACACCATAATATTCAAATAAATACATATTTGAAATTGTACTATAGTAAACTATTATTGGTTCATCTAATGATTTTGACTTTAAATGTTTTATCTTTTCAACTGTAGGCTTTTTTTTCTGAATTACTAAAATGTTTTCAATTTCAGGAATTGAATTTTTAGAATTCATAACAAAACCTTTTAATCTTTCATATTCATCTAAAGGGATATAAAATGTTTCTGCTACGGTTTGAACAAATTCAAATTCTTGATTGCTTGCCTTACCTTCTGAGTTTATAAATTCTAATAATCTTACTACAACAATTATCTTTTGTTTAAGTGTTAATTCTTTATTTATTAATGTACAAATTGATAAAATTCTTACCGAAGATGCAGCAATACGTTTTTGTCTTTTCCTATTTGCCCTTTTTTGATGGTCATGGTAATAATTATCAAATATTATTAAATATTCATGAACAAGTTCTTTATTTAATTGTTGATTTAAGAATAGTTTTACCAATGGTCGCCTGGTATCCTCATTACTGTCAGGTCTGGCAATGATTGCAAATAATTGCATTAGTGCTTTTAATATACTTTCACTCATTGGTATTTAATTGTTTTGTTTTTCAATTTTAAGACCTATTAATATAACTGCAAAACCTGACGAACCTGCATTTGCTGAAAGCTTTGCTTCAATAAAGCATTCAATAGTAGATTCGAACTGAATATCCCAGTATTGTGTATTGTTAAATTCGGAATTGTTAAAAAGTTCATTTCTATCTTTATCAAAAATCTTAAATTTTAAATCTTTTTTTGACCCGCCACATGCAATTATCCTATATGTATTCCCCCCATAGAAAATTGTATTAAATTCAGCAGTTTGTTCCTGAGTTATAAGACTTATATATTGCTGACCATCAGATATATACTCATTTCCAATATTTTTTTCACATTCAGAAATTAGCACATTAAACTGTGCTTTAACAAAATTTAAGTTAAATGTAAAAAGTAAAATTATAAATGGATATTTAATGTGATGCTTCATGAAAATATTATTTTTTATCTATTTAATAATTAAATTCCTAACTTCTTCTGTTTTATTATAAATTTGTTCTAAAATCTTAGGATTAATTGTAATTGTTGTTTCGCTGATAATTATTGTCTTTTTTTCATCTGGTAAAACAATTTGTTTATCATACTTATAGAAAATATCTATTTTTTTGAACGTTTTCTTTAAATCATTGAGTTTATTTAAAACCTCATTTGAAATACTATTCTCTTTACTATTGGTCTGAGTTAATAAAACAATCAAATTATTTAATGAATATTTTTGCTCACCTATTCTATTTATTAATATTTTATTATTTGTCTTGTTTGTAATTTTATTTAATAAATGTAATCCTTCAATCCAACTTCCAACTATCACTAAAATAGCAGTATTTTCCCTCTCATTATCAGTAAGGTACATATCTGTTTCTCGATATGCTTTCGTGAAAATTATATTTAAAGAATCACTATTTTTAATATTTTTCTCAATATCTATCAGCAAATCTCCAGAATATGTGTTTATAATCTGCAAATCTGAAGACAAGCTTCTTGCAACTTTAATATAGTTTGTAGTTGATGAAAACTGTTCATAAATATTAGTATATACTAAATCTGTTGTGTAAATCCCTAAATTTAAAGCCATTTTATCTGTCGAATGATATTGTTGCCTATTCTTAGGATTGTTAAGATAATCTTCATTATATTCTGCCGAAACACTCTTTATTAATTTTGCTGCATGAAAAGGTGATGGAATGCTAAAAAGCCTATTCTTAAATTTGAAAGTCCTTTCATTTTGATTGAATGTCTCTACATCCTTATCCGAATTAACTTCTTCATCTTCACCTTTGCATCCCATAAAAGAAAATGTAAAAATAAATATAAGTAAACTGAAAAATATTAATACTGAAAATCTATTCATGTGCCTAAAAATGTCTAATTAATTGATATTTAATATATAATAATTCTTTTGCTCCGCACATCGCAATTCTTACATTTTTTGCTAATAAATTAGTATGCTAGATTATTGTATTGGGCATCAAAATATTTGTTATTACTTTTATTTGTTAAGTTTTTAAAATTAAAAAGTAAAAATTGTTTAAATACTAAAATGCTTGAGCAAAAAGTAAACCAAGTACAAATATATAACAATTTTCCTATTGATTATGTCTATGGCTTTAAATGTTCTAAAATATATTAATCTTATTTAAAATAATTCTAAATAATTTTGTTTTTAAAAAAAATTAGGTATATTTGCAAATATAAATAATAAAGTATAAAAATATCTTTAACTCTTAAAATAATAACAAAAATGGCAAAAATTAATCAATATCAAGACATTAGTCAAGTTGACAGAGAAGCAAAAAAAGACTATATAGACAGACATTCTCCTTTTATTCATTGTGCAGATTCTGCAAAAAAAGGGGAAAAATTTAAAGTGAAAGTTAAAATGGGAAATGAATATCCTCATCCTGACGATTTTGATCATTTCATAAAATATATTCAATTGTGGAGTGGAGAAACAATGCTAGCGGAAACAAACTTCCCTCCTGGAACATTTGGAAATATTTCAGGACATGCAGAAGTAGATTTTTACATTGTTCCTACTAAAACAAATATTAAATTAACTGCAATGGCATACTGTACAAAGCACGGTTTATGGCAAAGTGAAGTAAAGGAAGTTGCAGCTGAATAGTTTTCTTATAAAGTAGTATAGTAAATTAGTAATTGATACCCAATTCTTTCTAGAATTGGGTTTTTTATTTTTGTTTAGTTGCCAACAAAGTATTTTTCAACAAAGAAACAATAGTCATAGGTCCCACTCCACCGGGAACAGGTGTTATGTATGAACATTTAGGTGCAACTTCTTCAAACAAAACATCTCCCTTTAATTTCCAACCAGTTTTTGTTTTGTTAGATTTCACTCTGTGTATTCCAACGTCTATAACAACTGCACCTTCTTTTACCATATCGGCAGTTACAAATCCTTGTTTGCCTATTGCTGCAATTAAAATATCTGCTTGTTTTGTTATTTTTCTTAAATTCTTTGTTCTACTATGGCAAATAGTTACTGTTGCATTTCCTGTTTTGCTTTTTTGAGACATCAGAATACTTATAGGTTTGCCAACAATATTACTTCTTCCTATAACTACACAATGTTTTCCAGATGTTTCAATATTATATCTATCTAAAAGTTCTATTATCCCTTGAGGTGTAGCAGAAACAAAAGCAGGTAAACCCAAAGTCATTCGTCCAATATTTATAGGATGAAAACCATCAACATCTTTTTTGGGTGCAACTGATTCTATTATTTTTTCTTCCGAAATATGTTCCGGTATAGGTAGCTGGATAATTAATCCATCAATATCTTGATTGTCATTTACTTCTTTTATTTTTTTTATAAGTTCATCTTCCGAAACAGAATTATCAAATCTTATCAAACTAGATTCAAACCCAACCTGATCACATGACTTTACTTTATGAGAAACATATGTTTCACTTGCTCCATCATTCCCTACAAGAATTGCAGCTAAATGTGGTCGTTTTCCTCCCTGTCTAATGATTTGTTTAACTTCTTCGGCAATTTCAAGTTTAATTTGTTTTGAAGTTTCTTTTCCGTCCAGAATTTTCATTTTTGGATTTTTTTTAAAAGTTTTTGCAAATATATTTTTTTAAAAGATACTTAGGTGTAAATAATAATTTTTATTGATTTTTTATTCGGAATTTACAAAAAAAACTAATTATCAAATCTCGGGTTTACAACATTATTATATATTGAACCGAATGTGTAACTTAGTCCTACCGACATCCAATAAGAATAGTTTGATGCTATTTGTTTCTGTTTCAATAATATATCTTCATAACTTGCTTCTGATTTTCTTAAATTTAATTGATTTCTTATTAAAGAACCACCACCTGAAACATTAAAAGACAAACCTTTAAAAAGTCTAATATTTAATCTGGTAAAAGCATCAATATTATATTTTGAGAAATCATGCAAAAAACTTGTACCTGTAATTGATGTATTTATTGAACCCCATTTTTTTGTAATTTTATATGCCAATGCTAACTTACTTAATGCCAAATGTTCTTTTGTTTTTAAATAAATTGTAGTATCAATATAATCTGCGTATTTATAAGCTGCACCTAATCTGATTGTTAGTTGCTTTACGGATGAATTTGAATATGGGAAAATATTATATTCTATTGCAGGATAAATGTTTGCATAAAAATTATAATTACTAAAAGTGGAACTTCCTCCGCTAATTTTTCCTCCTACCGACCAGTGTTCATTAATACTTTTTACAATTAAAGCATCGCCAGTATAGGATTTGTTTTCAGAAATAATTGTATTAGAAGAGTTTATAATAAAACTGTTTTTAGAATAATTACTTCCAGCCTCAAAAATATATTTCCAATCAGGTGTTATTCTTTCAGCACTAATACTTGTCCATAAATTGAAATTAGAATAACTACTTTCGCCTCTAAGCCATGAATTTGCTCTTGTTCTAAAAACCCAACTATTCCATTTGTCTTTTACAATTTCTTTTTATTCCTTTTTATTCTTGGTGTAATTTATTACTAGTAATTCTGCTAAATCTGTATGTGATACATATTTAATAAGCCCTAACTTTAAATATTTAAGTTGCCTGTCTCTAATTTCATCATCTGTATTATCTGCTAAACTTACAAAACTTAAAGTGTCATTTTGATTTTCAAATTCTTTTTGGCCTAAAAATAAAATATCATACTTCTTCCCACCGTTCCCAGCATTTTGCCTTGTAATCATTATATGAACATGTGCTTCTTTTGTGTCTCTCACATAATTTACAAATGAAATTTTTCTCTTTATAAATTCAATATCACAACTTCCATAATCGGAATATTCGCAATCTAAATAAACTTTTAATGCACTGCCTCTTGTCAAACTTGTATCAGTTTGCCCAAAAGCATAAACATTAATAAATAAAAATAGGAATGCAGTAATTGTTAAACTATTTTTAATTTTTGACATATTTGTTTGTTTTTATAGTTTCAATAATTCATTATAAGGATTACCTTTTATTCCAAGAAGTTTTGCAAAAGCAGCTTCTGTTTTTAAACCATCTTTTTTTAGTTTTATTATTTCATTCTTAAACTTTATTCCATTTTCTTTCAGCAATTTATATTCAATTAGCATGTGTCTGTATGCGTTTTGCTTTTCTGTGAGAATATTTTGCCCAAAAACTTCAATTTTAAAATACTTAGCTCTAAAACTTGCAATAGTAGATTTTAAGCCCTGAAATGTTTTAATATGTAATTTGAAACCTTTTTTATCTCCATATAATTGCCTCAATTTTTCAGCAAAAACATCGTGGTTTTTGCATTCACAAATTATATCTAAATCACTTTCCTCTATATCAATTTCAATAGGAATAGTTCCTGTTAGAATGGGATTATAAATTTCTAAATTTTTAAATATATTTAATTCAATTAGTTCATTATAAGCTATTTGCTGTTTGTCGTTTCCGGATTTTAAATATTCTATGTTTTTAAAATTTATCATCTTTCAAAGATATATTTTTTCATATAACTTGCAAATAGTATAATTGTTAAGTCTAAATGTTAAGTTTCAAAATTTATTTATGGAAATCTAAAAAAAATAATATCTTTATAGAAAATAAACAAATTAGCATAAAATATGAAACACATAATAAAAGCAATATCGGCAATAATTCTATTATTTGCAATAACAACAAACTTAAACGCTCAAAATATGAATTTCTACAAACAAAAGTGGCAAGAAATAAAAGAACTTGATAAAAAAGGACTTCCAAAATCAGCATTAAAAGTTGTTGATGATATTTATTCAAAAGCAAAAAAAGAAAATAATTCGGAGCAAGTTCTTAAATCGTACATCTATAATTTAAAATATAAAAATCAAATTGAAGAAAACGCATTTGAGAAACTTTGCAAAGAGCTGGACAGCACAGCACAAGTAGCAAACTTTCCTGATAATGCTATAATGAACACAATGCTTGCCGATATGTATTGGTGGTATTATCAAAATAACAGGTGGACATTTTTGAACCGAACAAATACCGTAAATTTCGACAATAATGATATGCAAACTTGGACTTTGGACTTTCTTATAAAAAAAATAATTGATGCCTACACAAATTCTCTTTCAGATAAAAAAGCATTACAAAAGCTTCCGATAAGTAAATATGCAGAACTTATAAATTTTGGTACAAAACCCAAACAACTTCGTCCAACATTATACGATTTTCTTGCACACAAAGCAATTGACTTTTTCTCAAATACTGAAATTGCACTCACAAAACCTGCCGAAAGTTTTGAACTTCAAGAAGATGTTTATTTTGCTGATGCTCAAAAGTTTGCAAATTCAGAAATTATGTCTTCCGATTTTCTTTCTCTTCATTTTCATGCAATTTGCGAGTTGCAAGAACTTTTAAAAGTTAGGCTTTCCGACAAAAAAAATACCGATGCACTTATTGATGCAGATTTAAAAAGATTAAAGTTTGCTTATTCACATTCTGTAAATATTAATAAAGACGACTTATATTTAAAATCATTAGAAAAATTAGAAAAAAAATATCCTAATAATACTGTTACAGCAGAAGTTTCTTACGAAAAAGCATTGCTATTTAATTCATTATCAGCCAAATATAATGCTTTTGATAAAACAAGCGAAAAATATAAATTCTATAAAAAAACAGCAAAAAAAATATGTGAAAATACAATTAAAAAATTCCCCAAATCTAATACAGCAGAATTTTGCAAATCTTTAATTGTTCAAATTGAAAATCATAATTTAAGCTTTACTTCTGAAAGTATAATTGCTACAAATTCAAAATATTCAACAAAAATAACTTATCAAAACATAAATAAAGTTTTTGTAAAAATTGCAAAAATTGATAAGAACGAATTAGAAAAATACAAAAATAAAATATATGGCGAAAAGTTTTATGACAAAATTAAATCAGTTTCAACAACTATAAATAAATTTTCAAAACAACTTCCTGATGATGATGATTATAATTCTCATTCAGCAGAAATTATTCTTAATGAAATACCAAAAACAGGAACATATATTTTGTTTATTTCCGACAATGAAAAATTTTCATATAATAAGGCAATGGCTTCATACCAGTTCTTTACAGTTTCAAACATAAGTTATGCAAAACAACAATTAGAAGATAATTCTTATCAGTTTTTTGTTACCGACAGAACAACGGGCAAAGCATTAAAAGATGTAAAATGCCAACTTTGGTATAAAAAATATAATTACAAAAAAAGAAAATACGAAATAAAATACGGAATTGCAAAAACAACAAATAAAAATGGTTTTGTAACATTTTTGGCAGATGGAACTAACAATAATTGGTTTGTCGATTTTTCAAAAGATAATGACTTTATAAGCTCAGCAAGTTCATTGTATTTGCATGGAGGAGGACATTATGACCCAATAGTTTTCCAAACTTATTTTTTTACAGACAGAGCAATTTATCGTCCCGGACAAACAATACATTTCAAAGGAATTATTATAAATTCAAACAGTAAATTACATACAGTTGCAAAAAATTATAAAACAACAGTTGTTTTAAAAGATGTTAACCATCAGAAAGTTGCAGACTTAAAACTTACAACTAATAAATACGGAACATTTAGCGGAAGTTTCGATATTCCTCTTGGGCTTGTAAACGGAATGTTTTATATTGAAGATGGTAATGGAAATAAATATTTTTCTGTTGAAGAATATAAAAGACCAAAATTTGAAGTTGAAATCCTACCTTTCAAAGGAAACTATGTGCTTAATGATGATGTTGAAATAGAAGGAAAAGCAACCGCATATTCAGGAGCAACAATTTCGGAAGGAAAAGTAACTTACAGAATTACACGAACTCCAAAATGGCGTGGTTGGTGGTATTGGTATATGCCACAACAAACCGTAGAAATTGCTCATGGAGAGGCTATTACAGATGATGCTGGCAAATTTAAAATAAACTTTAAGGCTCTGCCGGATTTAAGTATGCCCGAAAATGAATTTACATATTTTTCTTATGAAATTTCGCTTGATGTTCTTGATATGAATGGAGAAACCCAAAGCACATCAAAAAGTTTGAATGTTGGTTACAGAGCATTGCAAGTTAGTTTGCCAATTTCGGGTTTAATAAATAAGCACAAAAATGAATTGGATACATCAAAGAATTTTAAATATACCATTAATACACAAAATTTGAATTATGAATTTGTTGAAGCACAAGGCGAAATAAAAATATTCAAATTAAAAGATAATCCGCAAGTTTTAAGAGAAAAATATTGGACAAAATCCGAAAAGAATTTATACACAAAAGAAGAATGGTATAAACTATTTCCCGGCAATGTTTATAGTGATGAGAACGAGCAAACAAAACTTGAAAAAGAAAAGCAAGTTTTTTCAAGCAAATTTAATACAAAAGAAAATAAAAAAATTGATTTAAGCCATATAAAAGATTATGAAACAGGGTATTATGTTGTAGAAATAAAATCGAAAGATGCCTTTGGAAACGAAGTTACAAATAAACATTTCTTTAAAATTTATGACCACCAAAGTAAAAAGATGCCTGCAAATTTAACATCTTTCTATGTGCCTATTAAAACTATTTGCGAACCCGGTGAAGATGCAATTTTCTTATTAGGAACAAGTTTAAAAAACACAAATATTCTTTATCAAATTGAGCATAAAGGTAAAATTGTTAAGCAAGAAATTTTAAAACTTAGCAATGAGCAAAAACTCATAAAAATTCCTGTTGAAGAAAAACACAGAGGCAACTTTTCAGTACATTTCGTTTTTATGAAAAATAACAGAATATACAATTCAACATCAGTTGTTACAGTTCCCTACACAAATAAAAAATTGGATATTGAATTTATGACTTTCCGAGACAAACTTTATCCCGGGCAAAAAGAAGAATGGAAAATAAAAATTAAAGGCAAAAGAGGCGAAAAAGTTATGGCAGAAATGCTTGCTACTCTCTACGATGCCTCGCTTGACCAATTTGCTGCAAATTATTGGAACTTTAACATTTATAATTCTTATTACACATCTTGTTCATGGTCGTCAGGAGCATTTAGCACCGTAAACTCATCTTTATTGAAGAAGAATATGGACAAAAGAATTTACCCACACAGCCTATATTATGACAATTTTAATTGGTTTGGGTTTTCGTATTATTCATACAGAGGAGGAAGAGGACTGTATGGAGGTGTAACAAAATCTGCAAGATATAAGAAAGGTGAAGTAAATGCTGTAATACCTATTGAAAGTGAAGCAGAGGATGAAGTAATGGAATTTAGTAATGCTGATGAAAGTGTAATGGATATTTCTGAGGAGAGTGAACAAAAAGATAGAAATATTTCTGAAAAAGAAAATAATAAGAATGAAAATACAAAACAAGACTTCGCAAACATAAAACTTAGAACCAATTTTAATGAAACTGCATTTTTCTACCCACATTTAGAAACCAATGAAAAAGGCGAAATAATTATAAGTTTTACAATTCCTGAAAGCCTTACAAAATGGAAGATGATGGGTTTTGCAACAACGCAAGATTTAAAATATGGTTTTATTAATGAAGAACTTGTTACACAAAAAGACCTTATGCTAATGCCAAATTCACCACGTTTTTTCCGTGAATTTGATAAAATTACATTCCCTGTTAAAATTAGCAACATCTCAAAACAAGATATTAACGGACAAGTTAAATTAGAGTTTTTTGATGCAATTACAATGAAGCCAATTAATAATATTTTTGTTAAGAATGAAAATATGCAAAAAGACTTCTTTGTAAAAGCAGGAGCTAACTCGTTGGTATCGTGGAAATTATACATACCCGAAGATTTGGGTGCTATTACATATAAAGTTGTAGCAAAATCGGATAAATTCACAGACGGTGAGCAAAAACCTATCCCTGTTTTAACAAACAGAATGCTTGTAACCGAAAGTTTGCCACTTCCTGTAAGAGGAAAAGGAACAACAGAATTTAAGTTTGAAAAATTAATAAATTCAAGAAGTTCAACAACAATAAAAAACCATAAACTTACTTTGGAATTTACTTCAAATCCGGCTTGGTATGCAGTGCAAGCATTACCGTATTTAATGGAATATCCTTATGAATGCACCGAGCAAACTTTTAGTCGTTTTTATGCAAATAGCATTGCTTCGCACATTGCAAACTCAAACCCAAAAATAAAACGAGTTTTTGATGCTTGGAAACAGGCAGATGCAGGTGCATTAATTTCAAATCTTGAAAAAAACCAAGAATTAAAGGCTGTTTTATTAGAAGAAACTCCATGGGTGCTACAAGGTAAAGATGAAACCGAACGCAAAAAACGGGTAGGTCTTCTTTTCGACCTAAACAGAATGGGAAATGAACTTAGCAGAGCATTAAAAAAAGTACAAAAAGCACAAAAATCTAACGGAGCATGGCCTTGGTTTAACGGAATGCCTGAAAGCAGATACATTACACAACACGTAGTTACCGGCATGGGGCATCTTGATAAACTTGGCGTGAAAACAGTAAGGCAAGATGCAAAAACATGGAAAATGATAACTAATGCAGTTGGCTATCTTGATGTAAGAATAAAAGAAGATTATAATTGGTTAAAGCAACACTATACTGCAAAAGAAATGAAAGACAATCATTTAAGCAATATAGCAATTCAATATCTTTACGGAAGAAGTTATTTTTCTGATATTCAGCTTCCTAACGCATCAAAAGAGGCTTATGATTATTATGAAGGACAAGCAAAAAAATATTGGCTTTCGCAAAGCAAATATATGCAAGGAATGATTGCTCTTGCTCTTCACAGAAATAATTCGGCAAAAACAGGCATTCATGTTGAAGATGAGATAATTAAATCTTTAAAAGAAAAATCTACCGACCATAAAGAAATGGGAATGTATTGGAAAGATAATGTTGCAGGATATTATTGGTATCAAGCACCAATTGAGCAACAAGCACTAATGATTGAGGCTTTTGATGAAGTTGCAAATGATTTGAAATCGGTTAATGATATGAAAATTTGGTTGCTAAAACAAAAGCAAACGCAAGATTGGAAAACAACCAAAGCAACAACCGAAGCAGTATATGCACTTTTAATGCGTGGAACTGACTGGCTTATAAGCGATAAGCAAGCTAAAATAGAAATAGCAGGAAAACACATAGACCCTAAAAAACTTGATAATGTTAAAGTTGAAGCAGGAACAGGCTATTTTAAAACTTCATGGAGTGGTGATGAGATTAAACCGGAAATGGGAAATGTAAAAGTTACAAAATACGATGAAGGCGTAAGTTGGGGAGCTTTATACTGGCAATATTTTGAAAATTTAGATAAAATTACCATACATGAAAAAACTCCTTTAAAGTTGAAAAAGCAATTATTTATTGAAAAAAATACAGATAAAGGAAAAGTAATTGAACCAATTGAAAAATCAAAACTAAAAATTGGCGATAAAATAATTGTAAGAATTGAACTTCGGGTGGACAGACGCATGGAATACATCCACATGAAAGATATGCGAGCAAGTGGTTTTGATCCTATTAATGTAATTTCAAGCTACAAATATCAAGACGGATTAGGCTATTACGAA
>CAMZKV010000002.1 GCA_947311445.1 uncultured Chlorobiota bacterium
GCTTCTTTTAAAATTTCTGCAAAATTAAGTGCAGAAAGAGGAGTTGTTGATGCTGGTTTAATAATTACCGGACATCCTGCTGCAATTGCTGTAACTGTTTGATGTATAGCTAAATTCAATGGATGATTAAATGCGCTTACAGAAACAACTACACCGATTGGCTCTCGCATTGTAAAAGCAATTCTGTTTTCTGATGCTTGTGTAAGTCCCATAGGAATTTGCTCGCCCTTTATTTGTCCTATGTGTTCTGCTGCAATTTTTACTCCATTTATTGCTCGTAAAACTTCAATTTTACTGTCTTGATATGGTTTCCCGCCTTCTTGTGCTGCAATTTTTGTTAGTTCTTCAATTTGGGTTCTCATTATTTCTACTGTTCTTTCTAATATTGCAATTCTTTGGTGTGCAGGTAGCCACAGTGATTGATTTTGAAATAAATTATCAGCAATTGTAAGAGTTTTTTCAATGTCTTGCTCATTTGCAAGTGGTATTTCTTTTATTAAACTTTGGTCGTAGGGAGATGTTACTTTTAACATAATTTTATATTTATATTTTAAATTTTGTTGCTTCTCCGGATAAATACGGAGCTTAGTTTTTCTTTTCTATAAAAATCTCGTTATTTTTAAATGATACGATAATTATTTGTCTTTGCGTTTATCTTATAATTTCATAATTCAAAGACTTGTGTCCTTACTTTTATCCGAGTTTTATTCCGAACTTTCAAAAAATATTGTTTTTCCGTCAGGCGAAAAAGCCGGATTTTTGATGCTGTCCTCTAAATTTATTTCTAATTTTGGGCTTGCTGAAAAATACTAAATGTACTGAAAATAAACTAATTATACTATAATTCGTAAATGCAAGTGCAAGCTTTCTAATAAATAACTGTTATTTCCTTTGCATTTATTATATAATATTTTACTTCTCAGCTATGCGCCCTTTTTGTATCTTGTTCAATTCGAAGTATATATATACATCTTCATTTCACAAAATACAAAAATGACGCATATCTGAGCTTTTCAGCAAGCCCTAATTTTTCGGCATTATCTTGCCTGTTAAGTTCTATATTGTTTTTGCAAGAAAATAGACTAACAATTACAATAAATCCCTAAATGCACAAGTCGGGGTGCGACTATGTTAATAAACAGCAAGTTAGTTTAATCTGTCTTACACCTAATTTTGTGAAGTCGCACTCCGACTATCTGTTAATAGTTTTTTTTAAGCCAAACTAATGCAGCTTCTTTTGTACTAAACACTTTTTGAATGTAATTGTCAAATTTGTAATGGTATTTGAAAATTTCAGAAATTGCAGTTTCCTTAGGTGTATAATGAATTAAAGCCACAGTAATAAAAGTATAAGGTTCCAAATATTTTTTCATAGCTTCTTTTAATTTTAATATATTTTCTTCTTCTAAAAAGTTTGTGCCAAAAATTGTATCTCTTGCATCTGTAAGTATTTTTAAATTGCGAGGTAATTTTTCATTTTTCATAATAAAATTACCATATTCCATAAATTCCTTAATTGTTATTTCTCCCAAATAAGTAACTTCTAAAACATTTTCTTTTTTATTAAAATCCCAGCTAATCATGTTTTTGTATTAAAATGAATATTCCAAAGCTTTCCCAATTCTAAAGTCAAATTTATAATTTTTTTTTGAAATTCATTGCAAAAATCTGTTTCAATATTTTTAAAAATGTTATATCCTGCTCCTGCAAACATTTCTGCTGTAATATTATTTTTAAAAACATGTGAAGAAACAAAATCTATTACAATTGTTTTAATATTTGCAAAATGTCCTCAATCAATTTTAATATCTGTTTCTGAAAATTTTGTATAAGTTGCACCGAAAATTCCGCCACCTTTTTTATAAAAGGTTTGAAATAATATCTAAATTCAGGAGCAATGCTTTTTACAAGTGTGTTTTTTCTTCCAAAAGAACATTTAAAATTGAATGATTTAAAGAATAATCTACTGATAAGTAACATATTAAAAACAAAAAACATCTACAAATAACATAAACTCTCATTGTTTTTATAACTTTGGAGTTTTTCTATTATAAAATAGGGTTATGCAAAAAATTATAACACTTTCATTGTCGCCAAAAAGAGCATCAGATGAAAAATACTACAAACCTGATGTGGCTGATTTTCTAAAAATTAATGTGGCAGACATTAGCGGTATTAAGATTTTAAAAAAATCAATTGATGCGAGAAAGAAGTTTGTAAAAGTAAATTTACAATTGCAAGTTTGGTGGGGAGAGGTTTATTCTGAACAAAAAATATTTAATTTAGAATTAAAAGATGTCTCCCAAAAACCAGAGGTTATAATTGTAGGTTCCGGACCGGCAGGATTGTTTGCGGCAATAAAACTAATTGAAAAAGGATTTAAACCTATCGTTTTTGAAAGAGGAAAAGATGTAAAAGAAAGGAAAAAAGATATTCAATTAATAAACACCAATAAAGGTGTGAATCCAAATTCAAATTATTGTTTCGGAGAAGGTGGAGCAGGCACTTTTTCTGACGGTAAATTATACACTCGTTCCAAAAAGAAAGGAGATGTAAGGCGGATTTTAGATATTTTGGAATTTCATGGAGCAGAAAAAGACATTCTTTCAGATACTCATCCGCATATTGGAACAAATAAATTACCGGGAATAATTGTAAAAATTAGAGAAACTATTCAAAGCGCAGGAGGGAAAATATATTTTGAAACTCCTGTTATTGATTTTATAATAAAAGATAATTCAATTAAAGGTATAGTTACTAAAAAGGGAGATAAGTTTTTTGGGAAAGCTGTTATATTAGCAACAGGACATTCTGCAAGAGATATTTTTGAACTTTTGCATAAAAAAGAAATTATTTTGCAGGAACAGTCTTTTTCTATGGGTGTGAGAGTTGAGCATCCACAAGAATTAATTGACAGTATTCAGTATAGTTGTAAAGTTAGAGGAGATTATTTGCCTGCAGCAGCTTACAATTTAGTTTCTCAAGTAGAGAACAGGGGAGTTTATTCTTTTTGTATGTGTCCGGGAGGTTTTATAGTTCCAGCAGCAACTGCTCCGGGTGAAATTGTTGTTAACGGAATGTCTCCTTCAAAAAGAAATTCAAATTTTGCAAACTCCGGGATGGTAGTTCAAATTAAAACGGAAGATTTTCCGAATAAGGAGAAATATGGAGTTCTTGCAGGACTTAAATTTCAACAAGAAGTTGAAAAAATAGCTTTTCAAAATGGTGGTGGTGGTGTAATTGCTCCTGCACAAAGATTATCTGATTTCGTAAATGGAAAATTATCAAAATCTTTACCTGACACTTCTTATAATCCGGGAATTATTTCATCTCCTGTGCATTTTTGGCTACCCGAGCAGATTGGTAATAAGCTGCAAGAAGGGTTTAAAGTTTTTAATAATAAAATGAGAGGTTTTTTAACTAATGAAGCAGTTGTTTTGGGTGTTGAATCAAGAACATCGTCTCCCGTGAGGATACCAAGAGATAAGAAAAGTTTACAACATATTCAAATTAATAATTTATACCCTTGCGGAGAGGGTGCAGGTTATGCAGGAGGTATAATTTCTGCTGCGATTGATGGTGAGCGTTGTGCCAGTATGGTTTCATGAAAATTTAAGGTTTAATATTATCTTAGTTTAAAATCTTTTTTAAGATTATCAAGTTCAGTTTTCATTTTTGTAATGTCATGGGCAAAGAATAGGATTTTTGTAATTTTTTCGTCTTTATCAAAGTATGGAGTATAGGTTGCAGAAAGCCATTTTTCTTCTCCTTTTTTTGTGAATCTTTTTATTTGTCTTTTTATAGATTGCCCTTTTGCAACTTGCTCAATAATAGTTAATAAATCATCTTTTTGATTTTTCTCTTTAACCAAATCCATTACATTTAATCCTTTAATGTCTTTGGAAGTGTAGCCCATTATTTTTTCATAAGTTTCATTAGAATTTAAAAGAATCCCATCAAGTGTATATTCAACAGTCATAACTGTATTGTTCACAGCATTTACAAGGCTTCTAAATTCAATATTTTGTTGGATTGTTTCTGCTTGTATTTTTTGAAGTTCCTCAACTTTATTATTCAATTCAAGCTCTTTTTCTGCTAATTTTTGTGTTTGTTCTCCTGATATTTTAAGCAACTCCACAGTTTTTGAATTTATAATAGTAGCATCTATCCAAGAACCGACATTGTCTCCAAGTCGTTCTATAAATTCAATAATGTATTCTTCTGGTTGTTTTAGAAAACCTAATTCAATAACAGAGTTAATTTTTCCTTGAAAAAATATAGGAATAATACTAATATTTGAGGGCTTTCCGCTTCCTAAACCTGAAGAAATTTTTATATAATCGTCAGGAATATCATTCAATATAATTCTCTTTTTTTCGAGCAAACAAGCACCAACAAGTCCTTCTCCTAATTTAAAGGTTTTTGTTGAATGCTTTCTTTTTTCATAGGCATAGCTTGCAGTTAAAGTTATAATTTCTGTTTTGTCATCATATAAATATAGCCCTCCAAGTATTGCATCTGTATAATTTACAATTACTTTTAATATGTTAAATGTTAGTTCATTAATATTATTTTTACTTTTTCTTTCTGCTTCTGAAACTTCAAATCTTCCCCTTCTCATCCAAAGTTGCTTAAAAGTTTCTTGATTGTATGAAACACTTTTTTCCTTAGCAACTTTTAAATTTTCTGCAATTTTATTTATTGATGCCGATAATAAATCTTTATCGCTTTTTTGCTTAATTCTAATGTCATAGTTCCCATTAACAATTTTTGAACTTATATCTGCTGCTTCATTCAAGTTATCGGAAATTTTATTAAAACTATTAATTATCTTTTCAAATTCATCATTCTTATTTTTAATGGGGATTTTTACAGGTTCTCCTTTTTCAATTTTTTTAGATGCTAAAAGTAAATCGTCAAAAGCTTTAAAGGAGTTTTTAATAAAAAATACAACTATAAATAAACCAAAAATCATTATTAAAGATGCAATTATTATGGCCATATAAATATTTGAAATTAATTCTTTAATTAAAACATTATATGGAATCGCAGTTAGAATAGACCAATTAATATTAGTGTTTTCAAGTTGTATTGTTTTTATAGACCCAACCTTATTATTTATGGTTAGAGTTCCTGATTTTTTTCCATGGAATGCATTTAATAAGTCCTTTTCTTCTATATGAATTTTTGAAATATTTTTTCCGGACAACCAAGTTTCTTCAGAAGCAAAAATAACATCTTTATCTTCAGAAAGAAGAATAAGTTTTGCATTTTCATTATATAAAGATGCGGTATTAATTATTTTGGAAATTTTTGATAAAGATATATTTACTCCTGCAAAACCTATTATGTTTTTATTGAAAAAGATTAGCCTTGAAATTGTTATAAACATTTCATCTTTACTAGAATGATTTATAAAAAACGGAGCAGATATATGAATGTATTTGTTTGATTTTTTTTCAATAAGTTTTTCAAAAGCTATCTCAAAATCCTTATAATTAAATTCTTCAGCAATAAATGAATTCTTATAATTTGTTAGTAAAATTGTATTTTTTAGTTTATTTTTCTTATTGCTTTTGACTTCTTTATTTTTAAAGAGATTTAGTGGTACAAAAAAAAAGTTTTTTATATCCTCATTGTTTTCCAAATACTTTTTTAGATATTCCAAATTGTCATCGGCAATTTTAAATTGTCCGTCAATGCTTTCAACATTAATATTATTAACTGAATTATTAAAATTTTTTATACTGTTTTCGAGTTCATTTGTAATTTTATCGGAATAGCTTTCATTAATTATTTCTGCAATATTTGCTGATACTTTTTTAGAAGAGTTCAAGAATGATATTGCTGAATATATTGCAGCTGAAGATATTGACAGCAAGAAAATTGATATTATCAATAAAAGCAGTTTCTTTTTTATAGATATGTTTTTGAATATTTCCACTTAAATTTTGTATTTTTTTATTAAAAACTATTATTCAGAAAGTGAGCCAATTGATAAAATTCTAAAAATTTTTCGTCTTGCATTTCTTATTGGCACATATTCTTGAGAAAATTTAACTTTTTTTCCTTTGAAAACGAATGTTTCTTTGGCAGATTTTGACCTGTTATTTGCAAGGTCTTCCCAAAACATTTTATATTCCTTATCATAATTTTTAGTTTCAACAATTTCTTTATGGTGTGTTGAGATAATGTCTTTTTTATTTATGTTAAATAAATTTAAAACCCTACCACTTACATCTACTATAAAACCATTTAAATCATATTCTATCATGTAAGTTATTGATTTAACAGATTCAATTATTTCAATTAATTGTAATATTTCTTTGTCTAGATTTCTGTTTTGTCTTCTGTGAGTATTTATTTTTTCTTCAAGAGTTTTTCTTTGTTCTTCAATTTCCTTAGACTGTTTTCTTGTTTGAACCAATAGTTCTTCTGTTTTTTCTGAATGTTTTAAATTAGAAATTGTTGAAGCAATACTTTCACCAATTTCTTTTATATAATTTATTTTAAATTCTTCAATCTCATTTATACTTGCAAGTTCTAATATTGCTTTTACTTCATTATTAAATATTAAAGGAACAATAAATAAGGATTTTGGTTCTTCCTCTCCAAAACCAGATTCAATCATTGTATATTTTTCTGGAATTTCGGTTAAATATATGCTTTCTTTTTCAAGAAAAGCTCTGCCAACTAGGCCTTCATTAAGAGATATTTTTTTATTTGAAATCCTATTTTTACCATAAGCATAACTTGCAAGCATTTCTAATACAGGAGTTTCGAGATTATCTTCATTTAAAACAAAAATTCCCCCTTGTTGGATTCCAAGGAATCTTGTAATGCTTTTTAAAATATCAAATGAAAGTTGCTCTAGGGTTGATACATGTTGTAATATGCTGGTTATTTCGTTTGTTCCTTTTGAAAGTTTTTCTTTAAGGGTGTTTTCTTCTGCCTGTATCTTTTTTTCTCTTTCCTGAGTTTCAATAACTTGCTGTATGTTTTTTAAAGATTCGTTTATTGAATCTTCTATGTTTTCAGAATTGATTTCTAAATTTGTATCTCCTTTTGAAAGTTTTTGTAGATTATCGGAGATTGTTGAATGGTAATTTTTAAGTTCATGCAAGACTTTTCTTGAAGAGAGTTTTTCTTTAACTGAATTTTTAAAAAAAACTTTTCTAATTTTATATAAAAATTGTTGCTTTGATTTGTTATATTTTTTAAGTAAAAAAATAAAACTTATTGTTAATGCAATATAAAACAATAAAAGAGATATTAATAATCGTTTTTTATATGTGTAATAATTTTTTAATACGTACTCATCATTATATATAAAGCCGGTATATAATTGCTTTTCAGGATAATAGGATGCATATATATTGTCTCCTTCATATTTTAATTGAAATATTTTTTCTTTAATAGAAAATATTTTATCTATAAATACATCTAAATTATCAGAGCTAACAAATTTTGAATTACCAACTAATATTTTGTCGGATATACGTATTAAAAAGAAAGCTATTTCTTTATTATTATATATTTTTTGTAATGTTCCGGACATAAATTCAAAGATACTTAATTCTAGTATAGCTTCAATTTTCCCATCAATGTATATTGGAGAATAGAGGCTTAGTTGAGTGTCTTGTTTTAATTTTTTTCTTGCGATATATTGTCTTCCTGATTTTATTTCTTTAACTATTGGGTTAGAGTTTTTAATAAAAACAGGTATTTCTTTATTAGATATTCCGGGTATGCTTGATGTTGTTCTTACATATCCGCTATCAGATTTTTGCCATATGCTTACATATGTATTTGTCATATATCTTATTCTATTTGGCAAATCACTATTTAAAAGCAATGGTTTTTTATTAATTAAAAGTTCATTAATAAAAATTTTTTGAATAAGTCCGTCTTTAACTATCTCAACAAAAAAAGAATCGTTTCTGGTTTTTGTTATAATCTCAAAATTTTGTGTAATATCATTAAATATACGCTCAGAAGATTTTAACTTACTAATATTGAAAGAGTTTAGTGTAGCAATGTATTTGTTTAGCTTTTCAAGTTCAATCTTTTGTAATTTATTAAAGGTTTTAATTTCTGTATTTTTATAATCTTTTAGTAACAAAAAAGCAGCAATAAGTATAATAATTGCAAACGCAAGAAAATATATAATACTTAAATTATTTTGTTTTAATTTTTTAAACATTGTTAGTTTTTCTCAACAGGTAATAAAAATATAATAGTTGTTCCTTCTCCTACTTCACTTTCAATAATCATTTCTCCGTTATGCCTTTCAATAAATTCTTTTGTTAAAATTATTCCTAAGCCTGTTCCTTTTTCTTTGTTTGTTCCATAAGTAGAAAAAAACTCTTTGGAATTCATCATTTTATTTATGTTTTCTTCTGAAATTCCAATCCCATTGTCTTTAACCCATAATTTAACATATTCAATATTTGCCTTAAAATGTTTCTCCATTCCAATTTCAACAACACCATTTGTGTTTGTATATTTAATAGCATTAGAAATAATATTTCTGATAACTGTATGAATCATATGTTCATCAGCAAATACATAGTACTCATTAGATATTTTATCTATATGTTTTATGTTTTTAGATTCAAAATTAGGTTTAAAAAGTGTTAAAACATCCTCGATAATATCATTAAGAAGAATTTCTTCTCTAATAAAGAACGTTTCACCACTTTCGTTTTTAGCCCAAAAAAGAAGGTTTACAAGCAAGTTATATGCTGAACCTGCTGAATCTCTAACAGTTCTAATTATTTCTAGAATTTCTTGTTTATCAATATCGTCAATATCATCAATTATAATATCTAATGCAGTTGTAATGTTTCCAACAGGGCCTCTTAAATCGTGTGCAATTATCGAAAACATCGTGTCTTTAATTGCTCCTGAAACTTTCAGTTCTTCGGTTTGTTTATTTATTTGCTCATTTTGAAGAGTGAGCCTGTGCAAAGTATCTTCAAATTTTCTATTTTGTTCTTGAATTTTTGTATGAGAAATTTTTTCTGATGTAATATCAACAGGTGTTAAAAGCATAACTTTTCTTCCGTCAATCCATTCTATATATCCGTATGAAATTTGGTACCACTTTTTATAAAAATTATCGTAAAAATCTAAGTTTTTAAATTTTCCAATGGGTAAATTATGCCTTTTTAATATTTCTTCACATTCTTTTGCACTACTTAGCAGAGTTTTATTGTCTGCTTTTGTATCATTTCCAAAAACTGTTTTTGCTTTGTTATTTAAAAATAAAACTTTTAATGTAATAGGTTCAATAACAAATATAATTGCATTAACATTGTCTGTAACTCTTTGAAATGTGTCGTAAGATTTATTAACGGCTCTTTCTGCTATTGAATGCTCTGTTATATCATTAACAATAGCGATACCTCCATTAATAGTTTCTGAATTGTTTTTAAAAGTTGTAGGTTTTGTATGTATGGATACAAATAATTCTAAATCGGAAAAATTAGTATGGTATCGTCCTTCATAAAATCCTTCATATCCTTTTTTTGTTTGTTCAAACGATGGTAAAATTCTTTTATCGGTAACTTCTGAAATGCCAAAACCACATACTTGGTTTCTATTTACATTAAATATTTTTAAGAGTGTTTTATTTACATCAACAATTTTTAGTTTATCATCAAAAAGAATAATTCCTACAGGCATTTCATTATATACCTCCAAATATTTATTGCCGTATAAGTCTTGTTTTTTTAGTAATTGTATATCGTTAAGAAGTTTTTGGTTTTCTTCTTTCAATTTTTTTATGGTATTGATATACTCTTTACTCATCTTAAAATGGATTTTCAAACAAAATTAACAGAAATATTTTAATTTTACATTTTAATAATAAATTAATCACCTTTTTAACTGTACCTAGAAGATTTTTTAATATGTTTTTTATAGAAACTACAAATCAATGACTGTTACATTTTTACTTATAATATTTTTTTCTTTATTATTTTCTGCATTTTTTTCAGGAATGGAAATTGCTTTTGTTTCTGCAAATCGTTTGAAAATTGAATTGGATAAAAAACAAAATCCTGCATCTTCAAAAATAATAAGTCTTTTTATTGACAACCAAGGTCAATATATTTCTACAATGCTTGTGGGAAACAATATAGCATTGGTTATTTATGGGATTTTCTTTGCAAGTTTTGCAGAAAAATATATTAGAATGTTTATTCCTTCTAATGATTTTGTTATTTTATTAGTTCAAACTATTTTATCTACACTTTTAATACTTGTTACTGCTGAATTTCTACCAAAAACTGTTTTCAGGCAAAACGCAAATGTTCTACTAAAAAAACTTGCGTTTCCTGTGATGATTTTTTATGTACTTTTTTACCCAATTGCAAAAATTAGTGTTAATATCTCAAATTCTTTTATAAGGATTATTAGCAAGAATAAAAAAAGTGGTGCTAAAAGAGAAATTATTCTAAAAAAGATTGATTTAGATAACTTCCTTTCAGATAATGATGACAGTATTGATGACGAAGAAGAAATCGTTGGGGAAGTTAAAATTTTTAAAAAAGCTCTTGATTTTTCAGATATAAAAATAAGAGAATGTATTGTTCCCAGAAATGAAATTGTTGCGGAAAATATAAACGCAAAAATTTCAGATTTAAAAAACAAATTTATTGAAACAGGTTTTTCAAAAATATTTATTTATAAAGAAAATATTGACAATATTGTTGGATATGTTCACACACTTGCTATTTTCAAACAATCAAAAACCATAAAAGCTGCCATGACTGAGCTTACTGTTGTGCCAGAAACAATGCTTGCAAATAAGTTATTAAACAAATTATTGAAAGAAAGAAAAAGTGTAGCATTGGTTGTGGATGAATTTGGAGGAACTTCCGGCATTGTTACTCTTGAAGATATTATTGAGGAAATATTTGGTGAAATTGAAGATGAACATGATGCTAGTATTTTTACAGAAACCCAAATTAATGATTCTGAATTTATTTTTTCAGCAAGAATAGAAATTGACTATTTAAATGATAAATACAAATTTGATCTACCTGTTTCAGATGAATATGAAACTCTTGCAGGTTTTATTTTCTTTTTGCATGAACAAATGCCTGAAAAAAATGAGATTGTTGAAACAGACAAATTCACTTTTGAAATTTTAGAAGTTGATAAACCTAAGATTGAAAAAGTTAAACTTATTATAAAATAAAAACAGCCTCACTTGGAAGTGAAGCTGTTCATAAAATAAAAGAATTCCTAGAAGTGGAACATAACATACAGTCTTACTGCTGGATTTGCCATACCTAATGTAAAATCGGGTTCAGAAGGAGAGCCTAGTGTAGTAAGAGAAGAAACAGCACTACCATTCCAATATTCAGTTTCAATACTTGACTGAGTACTCATGTGATAATTTGCACCCCAACTTAATTCACTTCCAATACTAATTTTGGGCATAAAAAAATATTCTATGCCTATAAAAGCATTAATACCAACATCAAAACCTCCGTTTCCGAAAGGATTAATTTGGTTTATATTTCTTGTACTTAGTTGGTTAGAACCTCCTATGAAGTTAGAAGTTGTAGGTGCATTATTTGCACTTGTCATTGTATTCCCATATTCATAAGTACGGTTTTGTTTCGTGAAGTCAAAGCCAAATTCAGCTCCATATATTCCTCTCAATCTTCCGTTTCCTCTAAATTTCTCATAACCTAATCCTATTCCGTATGATGAGGATGATGTAATTCTTCTGTCAACAACTTTATTATTAGTTAATGGGTCGGCAAGAAATGCTGCATCATCTCTAACAAAAAAGTCATCAAAATCTGAATGTTTTTCTGTTTTAAATTTAATTCTTACTGCTGCATCATCTGCAATAAAATACTTTATAAATATTGTATTTGAACCGCCTAAAAATGATCCCCCGTAAGTGTTTCCTGCATCTCCATTAAACATATTTCCAAGATAATTCATAAAAGGTACAACGTCTGCACCTATTGCTATATCACCAGCTTCTGGCAATATTGTTTGTCCGTTTTTATTTACAACAGAAATTGTTGTTCTAACTTCTTCCTGAGCAAATACACTAACAAATAATGTAAAAACCATAAAAAGGCTTAAATATATTTTCTTCATAATTTTTCTGAAATTTAATTAAAATAAATAGAAAATTAACTACTGCTCTATTAATTAGCAGAATAATAAAAGTCCTTAATTTTTACACTTCCTACTGTAAGGTTTGGATTCCAAGAACTAACAGTATAAATTTTTCTCTCTGTACCATCTAATACCCATTCAGATTCTACTGGATCCCATTGTGCTTGTTCTTGGTTATATTCAAAATCAACCAATGAAACTTCAACATCTACTCCATTAATATCTGCCGGTACATTAAAAGAATATTTACCGTCTGAACCAACAGTTGTTTCGTAAATACTATAGCCTTCTGCTCCATTTACATATTGATTGTTAGCAACTGAAATGAACATTTTTGTACCAGCCGGAGCATTTTCCCATACATTGTCATTTTGCCAAGTAACTAAGCTAAGGTGTGCATGCACATAGCCTGTAATAGTTGCTGTTTTAGACTTGTCAATTTCCATTGCTGTAGGTGTTACTTTCTTACAACTGTTTATTGTTCCCAATATTGCTATGAACAGTCCTAGAATCAAGAAACTTTTTTTCATAATTTTAAAATTTTAATAGTTTAAATAAATAAATTTTTGTAAACTTACACTTTTTAACAATCTAACCAAAGTAACTGTTAAAAAACCTTTAAATATAAAGTTATTCCTCAATCAAACTCTCATCTCCTTTCTTATACTTTTCTGGGATTATTGGAAATCCATTATCTTTATTCTTAAAACTTTCCATAAATTCAATTAATGCAATCCATTCTTTTGCTTCTTGAACTCCCTTTTTGCTTGAGTTTATATCAATTAATTGATTTCTCATTTCGCCTATTGGTTTACCATCTTTATCTTTTGGAATAACACTAACTAGGCCATGACTCATTTTTTTTATTTCGCCAAAAAAACTTAATAAATATGTATTTGCAGCTATGCTGTATAAGTTTTTATTCTTTTTTGAAATATCAATTTCTTTTCCATCAATTTCAACTTTTTGAACCTTTCTAAGCATCATTTTTGCAGGATTTGTATAGATTTTCAGTCCTGATGTGTACAAATATCCGTCTCCTCCTTTTGCTCTTGACATAACTAATATTTCCATAAGTTTTTTCACTTCCCTGCCTGTTAGGTATATCATTGCTAAAGGATAGCCGGGAACATTATCGTATCCTTTTCCAAGAGACATAACACGAAAAACATCCGGAACTGTAATTATTCCGTTTTCACCTTTTACCAAATCTTCTCTTATTGTTCCAGAAGCTACCATACTAAAGTCTGCGATAATTCCATTTTTCTTTAAATAATACTTAGTTGCATCGGCAATAAAAGGACCTAAATTGCTACTTTTTAAATCTGAATAATTTTTCTTTAAGTCAAAATTTATTTGGGCAACTTTGGTTTCATATGTTAATCCGGTTTCTTTTAAAAAAACATTATTTATTAATTCCTTTTGCTCTTGAATTTTTCCATATACTAATTGATTTCCTAATATTTTATCATCAACAGGAATAAGCTGAAAATTGAACTCTATTATTTTACCGTCTTTAATTTTCAATTTAATTTCTCCAAGATTTTTAATATAGCTACCGGTTTGAACAATATAAGTGTTATTTACTTTAATAGGTTTTTCTGTTACAGAATGTGTGTGTCCACTAATAATTATATCAATTCCATTCACTTTTTTTGCAAGTTCAATGTCTTCTCCTGTATATTTACCATCTGTTTTTTTATGGTCTATTCCGCTGTGAGACAAACAAATAATCAAATCAGGATTATGCTTGGTTTTAATTTTATCCACAATTTTTAATGCAGTTTCAATTGGATTTTCAAAAGAAACAGGTTTGCTTGCAGGAGCAACATCTGCTGCATCTACTCCTACTAGACCAAATATTGCTATTTTCAATCCATTTTTTTCAATTATTGTAAATTCTTTTATTTCATTATCGGAGTATAATTTCTCCAATTTATTATCTCCATCTGATTTTGCATCAAAAATAATATTTGAACATACAATATCAGGAAAACCACCTTTTTCTTTAGCCTTATTTATAATATTTGCTAAAGCATTTGGACCAAAGTCGAACTCGTGATTTCCAATTGTTATAACATCATAGCCAATATTTTTCATTAAGTTTAACTGAAAACCTGTTTCTTCTTCGGCAACATGAAACAAACTTCCCATAAGAAAATCTCCATCATCCAAAATAAGAGTTGCGTCTTTATTTTTTGTTTTTGAATTAGAAAAAAGAGCTGCAAGTCTTGAAAAGCCTCCCAATGTTTTATCATTACCGGTAATTAATGGGCTGTATTCGCTCTCCGGTCCGTAGCCTGTTAATTTTGAGTGCATATCGTTTGTATGCAAAATCGTAAGTTCTTGCGAAAATACACTCAAAGATAGAAAAACCAATATGGATATCGTGGAAATTTGTGTTTTTAAATTTTTCATACTAAAAAATGGTTTATTTATTAATTTTTAAGTTATTTTTCAAAATTAATAATTATTAACAATGATTTTAAATAATTTTGCAATAATTTTACGTTATAAGCAAAAAACTTAATAAATGAATATTAAAAAAACAATTCTCAGTTTGACTTTAAGTCTGTTTGTTTCAGTTTTATTTTCGCAAGAATATACTGTAAGCGGATATGTAAAAGATTTTAAAACCCAAGACCCCATTATTGGAGCAGCTGTTTTTGAAGCAAATACTGTAACAAACGGAACTCCCACTGACACAGAGGGTTATTTCAGTTTAGATTTCACAAAAAAAAATGTGCATATTAAGTTTGCTTATATTGGTTATAAAGACACAAGTTTAAATTTATATTTAACCAAAGATACTCTTATTTCAGTTTTTATTAAAAGCGATACAGAAATTGAAGAGGTTGAAATTGAAGATGATGAAATACATTGGAAACCCGATGATAATTCTTTAAAAACAAAAGAGAGAATAATTTTAGCTCAACTTTCAGAACCTAAAATTGAAATGAAATACAGATATTTTCCTTTTAAAAAAATTATTAACTATATTCCGCCTACTGATTTAAATGAAATTTTTTACCAAAAAGCACAAGGTACAAACCAAGCTGCCATTTATATTGACGGAGCAAGATTGTTTTCATCGGAAAATGTTTTTGATTTTATGCCTATTTTGAATAAATTTGAAATAAATTCAATTAAATATTTTCCAAATAACTTTCCTGCAAAATACGGTAATTTTGTTTCGCCTGTTTTAGATATAAATTTAAAAGAAGGAGATTTAAATAATTTTAAAGCTATTGCAAACATTAGCCTATCTAATGTTTCAATTTCGGCACAAGGACCAGCTATAAGTAACAAATCGAGTTTTTTTGCTTCTGCAGGAATAAGTTATTTCAATAATTTTTATACTAATTTGTTCAGAAAAGATTCCGGCAATAAACTTTGGTCTAAACCATCTTACTATAATTTAACTTTAAAATATACACACCAAGTTTCTGAAAATGATAAAATTTACACTTCT
Organism: uncultured Chlorobiota bacterium; assembly: GCA_947311445.1. Lineage (GTDB taxonomy): Bacteria > Bacteroidota > Bacteroidia > Bacteroidales > JAADGE01 > JAADGE01. Next base: position 15,623 of record CAMZKV010000002.1, read on the forward strand.
TTTTTCACAAGAAGAAATAAAAAAACTTATGAATATAACGAAAGCCATGAAACAACTATTGAACATAACTACAACAACAAAATTACTCAAAACCAATCCGATGTTTTAATGTCGGCACATTGGAATCATGTTTTTTCTCCAGATTATAAAAGCCACTTTTCCATTGTTTACAGTCAGTATAATCTGAATAATAGTTTTAGCAGTGATTCAATAGGTTTGCTGTCTGGAAATCGTTCAACAATTACAAGTTACGAAACAGAATATAAAAACAGAAATAACAGCATCGGTTTAAATCTTAATTTTAATTATAAAATTGATGAACACAATATAGAAGTTGGTGCAAAAGCATTTAACCATCATTTTAATCCCGTAAAAGGGAAGTTGGTTCTTAACGATTTTGTTCATAACTTTAATAATGATACAAGTTGGCAAGCAAAAAAATATAATGCACAAGAATATACGGTTTATGCACAAGACAAGTTTATTGTTAATGAAGATTTAATGCTGGAAGCAGGCATACATTTTTCAAGTTTAATCTCCGGAGGAAAAACATTTTTTTCTGTTGAACCTAGAATTTACGGAACATTTAAATTATTTAAATTTATGAAGATTAACGCCTCATATTCAACACACAAACAGTATGTTCATTTTTTATCTAACAGAGAAATAGGTTTAAGCACAGATATTTTTATGGCATCAAACAAAAATATTTTACCACAATTTACACACCATATTGTAGCCGGAGCAAGTATGAAATTACCTTTTGATATAAATTTAAAAGGAAATGTATTTTATGATATTTCAAATAATGTTTTGGAGTATAAAGACAAATATAGCTTTTATAATTTTGAAGACAAATTAGTTTATCCAGGAAAAAATATTGAAGACAGGCTTGAACAAGGAAAAGAAAATTTATACGGTTTAAATGTAATTTTACAGAAAAATTTTGAAAACTTTTCATTTAAAGCTGCTCATTATATTTCTCATTCTCAAAGAGAATTTAAAGAATTAGGAAATAAAAATAAATTTACATACAGGCATAATCGTGTGCACGATTTCAGACTTGAAATTTCATATAAAATAACAGATGATTTAACGGCAGGAATAAACTGGATGTATAAATCTGGAAACTTTGTTACTCTTGCAAAACAATCTTATGTTCCATACGATTTTAGAAACGGAACAATGTCGAGCAAGCAATTTGAACAAGAAGTAAAAACACTTGATGAAACTTTTGTTACTCCTTCGGAAGATATAAACAAATATCAATTACCGGCATTTCATAGAGCTGATTTTTTTATAAGCTATATAATTGATAATCATAAAATTGACTTACACATTTATAATCTATACAATCGTAAAAATCCGAACTATGTTGATTTTCAAAGAGGTGTAAATACTGAAAAAACAATTAATGAAATAACAAGTTATACAAGTCTTCCTTTTTTTCCTATGTTATCTTATAGCTTTGAGTTTTGATTAGTAAATTAGGTCTTTCATTATGTATTTTATTCAAAATACGATAGAAAATTGAAAAAATTAGGGGGGTTTTGATTTTGGTTTTGCACTATTAAACGGCACAATTTCTTGAGGGTATTTTTTAATTTTAGTGTATTTACTATTAAACTTAAACACTCTAAAACTTTGCTTACACACATTGACAGCTAAATCTTTAAGTTATGAAACACCCACGACAAAGATTGTAACACACAAGGGAATAACTATAACTCAGCATACAGATTACTTGCATAAGAAAAGCAAGTGTTCCTATGTAGCCTTTAAAATCAATAAAAATAGACACATGAAAATTATAAAACTTACATTTTTTTTCTTTTTAATTTTTGCATTTTCTCTAAATGCACAAAATACTTACTATTGGGCTGGTGGTGAAACAGGAAATTGGAACACTCCATCTTCATGGAGAGACTCTGACGGAAATATTCTTTTTAATACTCCGGGTTCTAACGACACAGCGGTTTTTAATGATATTAACCCTACTGTCAGTCTCTTATTAAATCCAACTGTTGCCAAACTTGTGCTTTCTGGAACTTCTGAAGTTACTTTTAAAGATGGAACAATCCAAATAGGTATTCTTGAAGTTTTTTCGAACTCAAAAATTATTTTAACTGCAAATACACCAAACAGAGGGATAATTCAGATTAACAATTCTGCTGAAATATATGGAGAAATTGAAGTTGATTACGATAGCGGAATAAGAGCTTTGAATGGCACAACCCAAATAAATTTTGAAGATGGTTCAATATTTAACTCCGGGGCAAATTCAACATATCAAATTACGAATGGAGGAAATCAAGAAACAGTTTTTTTTAAAAACGGCTCAAGCTACAAACATTATGGTGGTTTTTCTCCCGTAAATTATACAGGAGATGATGTTGTTGTTTTTGAACCTGAGAGTAATTATGAGATACGTACCAGTACATCTTCACATATTAAAATAAGTGGCAACACATTTGGGAACATTAAAGTATTTGAAGATGTTAATTATACCTATTCCTCTAATACGGATACAACTACATTTAATAACTTAATTATAGAAAACGGAAAAACTTTTTCTGTAAATTTAAATGGCACAAATAATTATATTAAGATTACAGGAGATACAATTTACAATGGAAATACTCTTAGTCTAACTGCAAATAACGGAATAAGATTTACAAATACAACCAATCCTGTTGTTATAGAAGGAACAGAAACAAGCTCAACAATTTTTAAAGTTTCAAATACCAATACTAACAGTGCTTTTACTTTTGTTGAAAGCGATGTGGAAATAATTCTTAAATCTAATATAGAGTTACAAGGTATGCCTAAGTATAAAGTATTCGGGACTATTGATTTTGAAGGTAGCTCTTTTGTCGGAAATCTTTCTCTGCAAGATGGTTCTCTTATAAAAACACTTCTCAGTGCTGGTTTCTCCGGTTTAACTCTTGAAGAAACAGGATACGAAATATTAAAATTTTATGGGGGTTCTCTCCAAAAAATCGGAATTTCTGGCGGAGTAAATGTTAAAAAAATAATTTTAGATAAAACTTCCAATTCACACTTAAGATTGTTTTCCGATTGCGAAACAAAATTTCTTTCATTAAACTCCGGCACGTTTGATATTAAGAATCAAACTCTTAAAATTACAGATAATATAAATTATGAGGGGGGGATATTGGAAGGTAATACAACATCATCTAGACTTGAACTAGGTGGAAATGGAAACGACACAATAAACTTGCAAACCCCTCTAGGATTATCAGATTTAGTTATAGGCACCTCAGTAAATTTAATATATAGTGAATTATTAACCGTAGAAGACAGCTTAGAACTAAATAACGGCAATTTAAACATTCTCACTTCAAACCTAAAACTTGGGGATAATATTGTAATAAGCTCATCCACAGATGGGAATTTTTCAAACAGCTACATTATTGCTGAAGAAACAGGAAAAATTAACAAAGTTTTTTCTAACGATTCAAATGATGCAATTGCAATTCCTGTTGGTACTTCAAATTATCTTTCTGCGATTTCAATTGTTCCAAATGAAAATGCAGAATATTCAATAAACGTATTTGACCATGTCTATTCCGACGGATATAATACTTACGGCACAGCAGAAACATACCCCTATGTTTTGGATATGACATGGAATATTGAAACAAACATTTCTAATGAAGGTGCAATTCTTCAAATATATTGGATAGAAGATGGTTCTATTCAAGCAGACGACTTTAACGCTGCTAATGCTTATATAAGTTATTTTGATAAAAACACAGAAAAATGGAGTCCTGAAGTTACGGGATCATTTCCTAACCCTTCTCTCGTAAGCTCTATGATAGGAAGTACAAAAACTTTTGTCAACAATGGTATATATTGCGTTGCATCCGAACCAATAAATAATGTTCCTGTTGTTGGAGGCCAAAGTTTTGATGTTGATAGATTCAGTCCAACAGGCACATTAATTGGAGAACTAGATGCAATCGATTCCGATGAAGAACAAACTCTAACTTTTACTATTATTTCTAATATTTTCGAAATATATATAGACGGTAACAGTATTTATGTGGGAGATTCGACACAGTTAGCAGATGCCACAGACAATTTTTATATATTTGACGCAGAAGTTTGTGATAACGGATATCCTAATTTATGTGCAACTTTTTTGATTACAGTAGATATTCTCGACCCTATTCCTGTTTCATCAGACCATGGATTTACGATACCGGAACACAGCCTCAACGGATTTGAGGTAGGGCAACTTGCAACAACAAATGTAGCAGATACCGGCACAGTAGTTTTTGAACTCTTAGAACCCGAAGATGCTTTTAGTTTGTCAAGAGATGGGCTAATAACTGTTGCAAATTCTAGCGTTTTAGAATATTCAACAAATCCTGAGTTTGAATTTTCATTTAAAGTTTTTTATCGAGGACTAAGCAATTCTTATAACGAATATGTAATAAAAATAATTTTAACTGAAATAAGCCCAAATGATATCTTTGTTTCAAATTTTATTTCTCCTAATGGTGATGGAATTAACGATACGTGGATTGTATCCGGTGGCGAAGAAAAATATTCTGTTATGGTTTTTAATAAGGTAGGAAATCTTGTTTTTAAATCCGATGACTATAGAAGCAGATGGGATGGAATTAGCAGAGGGCATAATCTTAGTCCCGGAGTTTATTATTATATAATTAAAGCAAATAATACTGAGAAAAAAGGAACTATAACACTTGTTCGCTAATTATTGCAGTTCTGTTGAGCAAGCCTTTTGGGAATTGAAAACCACAAAAGCAGTTAAAATCTTAACTCCCAAAAAATTGCAAACGCATCTAAAAAGCACATAATGATAAAAAAAATATACTTTATAATATTATTTACATTCATATTTATTTTAGGGAAGTCGCAAATTTATGACATTCATAATTTCCACACGCAAAACCTCTTTTATTACAGCCCTGCTCATACAGGAGACAAAGAGCAAATTGCAGCTTTTGTAACTTACAGAAGACATTTGGTAAACATAAACGACAACTCAAAAAATGCTACTTTTGGAATTCATTCTCCTATTACAAAAAAAATGAATATGGGAGCTTTAATAAAAACCCAAAAATTTGGTTTAGCAGAAACTCTATCCGGCAGATTAGATTATTCTTTTAGAACACCAATTGCTAAAAATCATATTATTGCTTTCGGAATAAACGGTGGTGCTTTTCAAAGAAACTTAAATTTAGAAGATTTAAAAATATATGACTCCGGAATTGAAGACCCGGTTTTAAGACCCGATTATTATAAAAAAACACAAGTTTTTATGGGAGCATCACTTTTATATATTTTTAAGAATTTTGAATTTGATATAGGAATACCTGTTCTTTATAAATATTCAGAAAGTAGTATTAACAAAGGATACATTATCAGTAATTACTGGTCTTTTTTATCATATAGCCTTTTTTCCGAAAATAAAAAATGGAAAATTCAGCCATCTTTTTCAGTTTTTTTAAATACCGACAAATTGCTAAATTACAATGCAAACCTTTTGTTTGATTACAAAAACATTGTTTGGATTCAGCCAACGTACAAAAAAAACAACAGCATTGCAGTTGCAATAGGTATAAATATAAAAAAAATAGGAATTGCGTATGCCTATGAAACAAACTCGGGAGCTCTTGCAAGTATTGGAGGTCCTTCCCATGAAATAATGATTTCATACGGAATGTTTAAACCAAGAATAACCCCCTTAGACACCCTTAGTCCAGAGTACCACCACAATTTAAAATCTATAATTGATAATAAAACCTACGAAGAGTATGTTACTTCAAATAATTATGACTTTTACAACAATATTATTGAACTTACAGACTCAATTTACAAAGAGGAAGTTATAAAAAAAGACCCTAATTATAAATTAAAACAAGATTCATTAAAACTTGCACAAATAGAAAAATTTAGATTAGACTCTCTTGAAAAAGTAAGAATCGATTCTTTGGAACAACAAAGAATTGCTAAAATTGAACAAGCAAAAAGAGATTCAATAAGAAACTACCATCTTAGGCATCTACCTGATACTGAAATAGATATACTAAAAATAGGAGTTCATTTTAATAAAAGTTCTGCGATGGTTAACCAAGAATCAAGAGAGTATTTAAACAAGGTTGCAAAACTAATAAGAGCAAATAAAAAAATCAGGATTTTAATTTCCGGGCACACTTGCGATTTGGGTTCAGATGAAACAAATAAAAGATTATCTGCCGATAGAGCAGGAGCAGTAAAATTTTATCTTATTAGGCAAGGGGTAAATTCTCAGCAAATATCTACAAATTTAAAGCTAGATGCTGAACCAATTGCTCCAAATACTAATGAAGAAAACAGGAAATTAAATAGGCGGGTAAGTTTTTCTGTTATAAAAGAATAATTTATTTTTTTAAGCCCAAACATTATTCATAGAGCTCAAGTATTATTGACTTAAAGTACTAATTAGCTATAACAAACAAGACAAAAACAATACAAGTTTAAGCTATATTTTGTTTTTCCCTTCTATCTTAGCTGAAGCTCTTTGTGGGTATCTAGATAAAAAATTAACAAAATAATTAAGCTCAATAAATTAAAGAGCGACTGAAGTCGCTCTTTTAAGTATTTTGTTATATTTTATCAAGAAATAATAAATAATGGTTCTTAATACAAGGAGTTATAACATGGAGATTATTAAAATTATTTCCTTAAAAAAGAATTTATTTTATCGACACTATCTTTAGCATCTCCATATAACATATCAGTATTTTCTTTATAGAAAAGAGGATTTTGAACCCCTGCATAGCCAACAGCCATTGATCGTTTCATTACAATAACTCTTTCGGCATTCCAAACTTCAATAATGGGCATTCCATAGATTGGACTAGCCTCATCTTCAAGTGCTCCGGGGTTTACAATATCGTTTGCTCCAATAACTAAAACGATATCAGTTTCTGCCATATCATCATTAACCTCTTCCATTTCTAGAACTATATCGTAAGAAACATTTGCTTCCGCCAATAAAACATTCATGTGCCCAGGAAGTCTTCCTGCTACCGGATGAATTCCAAATGTAACTTTTTTTCCTTCTTTTTGTAAACTTTTCACTAAATCGTGTACAGGGTATTGTGCTTTTGCAACAGCCATTCCGTAACCCGGTACAATAAGAACAGATTTAGCTTCTGCTAACATTTCTGCAACTTCTTCGTGGTCAGTTGAAGTAACCTCTCCTTCCGGTTTTTTTGCATCTCCGACAGGAACATCGCCAAAGCCACCAAAAATAACTGATAGGAATGAACGATTCATTGCTTCGCACATTATTATAGAAAGAATAGCACCGGAACTACCAACTAATGCACCTGTTATAATTAAAAGGTCGTTTCCCAGCATAAAACCTGCTGCTGCTGCTGCCCATCCTGAATATGAATTTAGCATTGATACAACAACCGGCATATCTGCTCCGCCAATTGCCATTACCAACATAACTCCAATAAAAGATGCAATTCCTGTCATAACATACAGATATAGCATTCCTTCTGTGCCTTCTGCTCCTGCAAACAACACACCCATATATATTGCAATAAGAACTAAAACGATGTTGACAATATGTCTTCCTTTATAAGCTAATGGTTTACTTGGAATTTTTCCATCTAGTTTTCCCCAGGCAATTATTGAACCTGTAAAAGTAACTGCACCAATAAACACACCAATAAATATTTCAATTAGATGAATAGTATGTTCAGAGCCTGTAATTTCTTGTGTGTGTGGGTCAAGATAAGAACCAAAACCTACCAATACAGCAGCCAATCCTACAAAACTATGTAAAATTGCAACTAATTGAGGCATTGATGTCATTTCGACTTTTCGAGCAACTATAATTCCAATAACTGAGGCTATTGCTATAGCAACAATAATATAGATATATCCATCAACTCCTTCTCCCAATACGGTAGAAACAATAGCTATTATCATTCCTATCATTCCGTAAAATACTCCTTTTTTAGCAGATTCTTGTGAAGATAATCCGCCAAGACTTAAAATAAATAGTATGCCGGCAAATAAATAAGCGGCTGTTTGTATTTGTTGTGAAATCATTTTTTCTTATTTTTTAAACATTTTTAACATACGATGAGTAACAAAGAAACCTCCGACAATATTTATACTCGCAACAAGAATAGCTATTCCTGCAATAACAGTCATTGGGTCAGATAGATTATTTTGAGTTTGTAAGAGTCCTCCTACAATTATAATTCCGCTAATTGCATTTGTAACAGCCATCAAGGGAGTATGCAAAGAATGAGAAACATTCCAAATGACTTGCCATCCGATAAAAACTGAAAGCACAAAAACAGTAAAATGTCCCATAAAATCAGCAGGAGCAACTTTTCCTAAAAAGAATAAGAAAACTCCAATTACAGCTAAAGAAATTCCTGTAGATATTGCTTTCTTCTTAGAGATTTGTTCAGGAGTTGGCAATACTTTTTTCTCAATTTTTGTCTCATCTTCTTTTTTTTGCGGACTAACAGGTAGAGGTTTTGGTGGCCAATTTATTTTTCCGTTATATGTAACCATAGCACGAGAAATTACATCGTCTTCCATATCAATTTTAAAATTCTCGGCTTTCCCCATATCGTCAAGTAAATGACAAAGGTTATTTCCATATAATTGACTTGCTTGTGCAGGTAACTGATCTAATTTTCCAAGAATTATAACACCATTATCAGTCGTATATACTTCATCCTTTTTTGTTAATTCGCAGTTTCCACCAGCAGATGCAGCAAGGTCAACAATAACAGAACCGGCTTTCATGACATCTACATGGTCTTTTAGAATTAACTTTGGAGCAGGTCGCCCGGGAATAAGAGCTGTTGTAATAATAATATCAACTTCAGCTGCTTGTTTTTTAAACAATGCCATTTCAGCTTCAATAAACTCTTTACTCATTACTTTTGAGTAACCGGATTCTGTTGCTCCATCTTCCTCAATATCTACCGTAAGAAACTGAGCTCCCATACTTTCAATTTGTTCGGCAACTTCTCCTCTTGTGTCAAAAGCACGAACAATTGCACCAAGTGAATTTGCAGTTCCAATTGATGCCAAACCGGCAACACCGGCACCTATAACCAGTACTTTCGCAGGATTTACTTTCCCTGCAGCTGTAATTTGACCATTTAAAAATCTTCCAAAATAATTTGCTCCTTCAATTACAGCTCTATATCCAGCAATATTTGCCATTGAAGAAAGAACATCCATTTTTTGTGCTCTTGAAATTCTTGGAATAGCATCCATTGCTATTGCATTTACTTTTTTAGCCGCTAATTTTTCTAATAAATCAGGATTTTGAGCAGGCCATAAATAGCTAAGAACTACTAAACCTTCGTGCATCATTTCAATTTCTTGTTCTGTTGGAGCAGAAACTTTTAAAATAATATCGGAAGTTTGGTATAGCTCTTTTTCGGATTCAACGATTGTTGCTCCGGAGTTTGAATATTCTTTATCAGAATAATTTGCATTTTTTCCTGCATTATTTTGAATAAAAACATCAAATCCTTGTTTAATCAGTCTTTCAACTGTCTTTGGAGTTGCTCCGACACGTAATTCGTGTGAATCTTTTTCTTTTGGAATTCCAACTTTCATGTGTCTATTTTTTTATTTGTTGATATTGAATAAGTTGCTTAAATTTATAATATTTATTTATTTTTTGCTACAAAATTAATATTAAAAGTAAACTTTAAAAAAATTTTAGTTCTCATATAAAAACAAATTTATATGTGTAAATACGTGGGCATCTAATCCTCTGATATTAATGCAGGTACAAGCTCACAAAACATATAATGTTAAAAAACATCTTTAAGTTAATTATAATTTTTTTTTTACATCAAATAAAAATTTTATAATTTCGCAAATGCGGAAAGATTTGATTGCTTGCAACCGCAGAAAAAAATGCTAAAAACAAACTTCTGTTTAAAATCTTTCCTTTTAAAAACACAAACTTAAATATACTAAAATGTCATATTTTTTTACATCAGAGTCAGTATCTGAAGGGCATCCGGATAAGGTAGCAGATCAAATTTCAGACGCATTATTAGATGAATTTTTAAAACAAGACCCGGAATCAAAAGTTGCCTGTGAAACTCTTGTAACAACAGGATTAACAGTTCTAAGCGGAGAAGTAAAAACTTCGGCTTGGGTTGATGCTCAAATAACGGCAAGAAATGTTATTAAAGAAATAGGTTACACAAAAGGGGAATATAAATTTGAATCTGAATCTTGTGGAGTAATTTCTACAATACATGAACAATCTTCCGATATAAATCAAGGAGTAGAAAGAGATATTCCGGAAGAACAAGGAGCAGGAGACCAGGGGATGATGTTTGGTTTTGCAAATGATGAAACTGAAGACTTTATGCCTTTACCTATTGATTTATCACATAAGCTTTTAATTGAGATGGCTGCAATAAGAAAGGCTGGAAAACAAATGACTTATCTTCGTCCGGATTCTAAATCGCAAGTTACTGTTGAGTATGATGACAGTAACAAGGCATTGCGGATTGACACAATTGTTGTTTCAACACAGCATGATGATTTTGTTTCAGCAGATTCGTCAAAAACTCAAAAAGAAGCCGATGATGAGATGCTAAATAAGATTTTTAATGATGTTAAAAATATTTTAATACCAAATGTAAAAAGAAATCTTCCCGATTCAATAAAATCCTTATTTAAAGGAGATTATAAATTATTTGTAAATCCTACCGGAAAGTTTGTAATTGGTGGTCCGCATGGAGATACCGGTTTAACAGGAAGAAAAATAATTGTTGATACATACGGCGGTAGAGGAGCACATGGAGGTGGAGCTTTTTCCGGAAAAGACTCATCAAAAGTTGACCGTTCAGCCGCTTATGCAACTAGGCATATTGCAAAAAACATGGTTGCGGCAGGACTTGCAAGTGAAGTTTTAGTCCAAGTTGCATATGCCATTGGAGTTGCTCAGCCTGTTGGATTTTACATCAATACAAACGGGACTGCAAAAATTAATTTAAGCGATAGTGAAATTGCAGAGAAGATTAATAAATTATTTGATATGCGACCAGCTGCTATTGTAAAACGTTTTGGTTTGAAAAATCCAATTTTTAGAGAAACTGCTGCATACGGACATATGGGAAGAAAACCTTTCACAAAAGAAGTAACATTCTCAAACAATGGAAATTCATACAAAAAAGAAGTTGAATTTTTTGCTTGGGAAAAACTTGATTATGTTGAAAAAATAAAATCAGCATTTAAATTATAATAGATTTTATATCAATAATTATTTAAGGTGTCATTATTTTTTTAATTTTGATACCTTAAATTATTTATAATAGACTTTTATATGCCCAAAACAGCATTTATTACAGGAGTAACAGGACAAGACGGTGCCTATCTTGCTGAATTTTTATTAAAAAAAAAATATATTGTTCATGGTTTAAAAAGACGAAGTTCTCTTTTTAATACTGACAGAATTGACCATCTTTATCTTGACCCACATGTTGAAAACAGAAATTTCATTCTTCACTACGGAGATTTGACAGATTCTACAAATCTTATCAGGATAATTCAAGAAATTCAGCCTGATGAAATTTATAATTTAGCTGCAATGAGCCATGTAAAAGTTAGTTTTGAAACTCCGGAATACACTGCAAATGCAGATGGAATTGGAACATTACGTATTTTAGAAGCAGTAAGAATTTTAAATTTAACAAAAAAAACAAAAATATACCAAGCATCAACAAGTGAATTATATGGACTTGTTCAAGAAGTTCCTCAATCTGAAAAAACTCCTTTTTATCCTCGAAGTCCATATGGTGTTGCAAAAATGTATGCTTATTGGATAACTGTAAATTATAGAGAGGCATATGGTATGTTTGCTTGCAATGGTATTTTATTTAATCATGAATCACCTGTAAGAGGAGAAACTTTTGTTACAAGAAAAATAACAAGAGCAACTGCAAAAATTGCACTTGGATTGCAAAAAATACTTTATGTAGGAAATCTTTCGGCAAAACGAGACTGGGGACATGCAAAAGACTATGTAAAGGCAATGTATTTAATGATGCAACAAGATGAGCCTGAGGACTTTGTAATTGCAACAGGAAAAACAACTAGTGTTAGAGATATGATAAAAATGGCCTTTGAAGAAGTTGGTATTGAGCTAGAATTTAAAGGAGAAGGACAGAATGAAACCGGAATAATAAAGTCTTTAAAAGGAGAGTTTTCGGAGAATTTGAAAGTAGGAGCAAAGGTTGTGAAAGTTGATCCGGCTTATTTCCGCCCAACAGAAGTTGATTTATTAATAGGCGACCCAACTAAAGCTAATACAAAGTTAAATTGGAAGCCAGAATATACACTTGAAACCCTCATAAAAGAAATGGTACAGAGCGATGTTAAACTTATGAAAAAAGATAGATTTTTGAAAGATTCCGGCTATGAAATTAAAAATTATTTTGAATAGCTTTTTAATGCCATACAAGCAAAAGTTCTTTTTCAACAAGTTTTATAAATTCATAAGATAAAAAAAAGTGTTCTGTTTTGTTATTTAAATAAACAACTGCTTCTTTTTTTCCTGATTTTTTAATTTCGGAATCAATAATTTTAAAATCTTTTTTAAAATCAAAACCTCCATGTTCTTTAATTTTATATAGTGTTTCTTTGCAACACCAATTCAGATAAATTTTTCTTATTTTATCTTTTTCATCAAAGTTTGCAATTTCTTCTTCTTCAATAAATTTATGTGCAGTTTTTAAAATTTTTGGAGAAAGTAGCTCAATATCAATTCCAATATATTTGTTTTTACTTAAAATTATTCCAACAATATTTTTGCTATGGGTAATGGAAATATTTAAATGATTTTTAATGTAGGGGTTTCCGGTCTTTTCGTATTTTATTTCAAAATATTCTCCCAGCATCTCTTTTAAAGTTATGCGTACAGACAACCACTCAGATTTTCTTGTTTTATTTTTAAATTTACTGTAAACTTCCTTCTCTAAGGCAGTTAAATCATTTTTTATTTTTTCATATAGAATTTCAGGAGTATCAGAAATTTCAAGTACTGCAATTTTGGAATTTTTATTTGATTTTTTAAACAGAGTAATCATTTATATTTTGATTTTTGTTGTCAAAACTTTAAATTTATAAAATTATTTCAAAAAAGCAATCTTGTTATGAAAATTCTAAATGCATCAAAAACACGAGAAGCTGACAATTACACAATAAAATATGAGCCAATCTCTTCAATAGATTTAATGGAGAGGGCTGGAAACTTATGTTTTAGGAAAATAATAAAATTATATCCGAAAATTAAAAAAGCAACTGTTTTTGTTGGGCCCGGCAATAATGGAGGAGACGGACTGGTAATTGCAAGGATGCTTTCCGAAAAAAACATAAAAGTTTTAGTTGTAATTCTTAATTTTAATGATAATTTTTCTGATGATTTTAGAGTAAACTTTGAAAGACTAAAAAAGCAAAATAAATCAAAAATTAAATTCATTAAAAATATTTCAGAACTTCCAAAAATATCAAAAGACAATTTAATAATTGATGCAATTTTTGGTTCCGGTTTAAGTCGAATTTTAAAAGGCTTTGTGGCAGAAGTTGTAAATAAAATTAATGAAAGTAAAGCAAATATTATTTCAATTGATATCCCATCGGGATTATTTGGCGAAGAGAATACGCAGGAAGAAAAAACTGTTGTTAATGCCAAACACACACTAACTTTTCAATACCCTTCGCTTTCTTTTATATTTCCTGAAAACGAAAAATATGTAGGAAAATTTTACATTTTAAACATTGGTATTCATGAAGATTTTATTAATAAAACCGACACTCCTTATTATTATATTCAAAAAAAAGATATTAAACTAAATAAAAGAGACAGGTTTTCGCACAAAGGGACTTATGGGCATGCAATGATTTTTGCTGGAAGTTATGGAAAAGCCGGAGCAGCTGTTTTGTGTGTGAAAGCTGCCCAAAGAGCAGGGGCAGGATTAGTAAGTGCAGTTGTACCCGAATGTAATTATGAAATCTTGCAAATGTCTTCTCCTGAAACTATGCTTTATATAAATAAATCAAAAAAACATATTTCAGAACTGCCTGATTTAAAGAAATTTAACGCAGTTGCAATTGGTCCAGGAATTGGGTTTAACGATGAAACAAGGCAGCTTTTAAAAGACCTAATATCAACTTATAAAAACCCGATAGTCTTTGATGCTGATGCAATTACAATTTTATCTGAAAACAAATCTTGGCTAAAAGATATTCCATCAAACAGCATATTTACACCGCATCCGAAAGAATTTGAAAGGCTTGTTGGCAAAAGCAAAAACAATTTTGAAAGACTTCAAAAGCAAATTAATTTTGCAAAAAAATATAGTGTAAATGTTTTACTGAAAGGTGCAAACACTTCTGTTGTAACACCCAAAGGAAAAGTTTTTTTTAATTCAACAGGAAATCCGGGGATGGCAACTGCCGGTAGCGGAGATGTTTTGACAGGAATTATTGTTTCATTACTTTCTCAAAACTATAGTCCGAAAAATGCTGCAATTATTGGTGCTTATATTCATGGAGTTTCGGGAGATATTGCAGAAAAAAAAATAGGACAAAGTGCTTTGATTGCTTCGGATATTATCAACAATTTAGGTTTTGCTTTTCAGAAAACACCAATATCCTCATTACAAAGATGTTACAATACGTGAAGAAATAAATTTTTATATTTTTTTATTAAAACCAAATAAGTTTTTAAACTATTTTAAAGAGCTAATTAAATTTTTATGTAACTCTTTTACTACACGGCGATGAAATTTAGGATAAATCCATTTATCTCTAAATTTAGAATTACTTTTAAATATTGTGTTGTGTGTAATTTTTGTTTTACCGTTCTGAGTATTAGAAAGTGAAATTGTTTGAGAACCTTCTGAAATACCATTTTTTATATAGCAAAATTGAATGGATTTATTTTCATCATCTATATCAGTAACTTCATAAGCAACAACCAATTTTTTAATTCCTTTCAGCAGATCTAATCTAATGAAAACTATTTGTCCAACTTCTAAACCGGAATAATCATCATTAATATATACAAGTTTATTTTTTATTGTAGAATATAAAAACCCAAATTTTACAAGTTTTCCACTATATGCACTTTTTAAATCAATGTTTTTATACTGATTCCATAAAACATTAATATCTTCATCAACAATATATGAATCGTTTTGAATATTATAATTATCAATATCTTCTTTTTCATAACAAGTCGGATATAGTTCTAAGAAAGATTTAGTTTTTTTTAGATAATTATTTTTAATAAATTTTATTTTACGTTTTTGAAATATCTTATCTAAATTAATGGAAGAAATTGAAGATTGACAATAGGAATTTATACTAAAAAACAGTAGGAAATAAAAAAAGATAATTAAATATCTTAGGATATATTTTATTTTATTTGTTGTCATTTTGCTGAAAAATGTTTCCAAATTTATATTTTTTTACTTTATTTAATAATAAATAAACATATTATTCTCCAAAACAAGTATTTTTTTATTTCTTAAAAAAATTTAAAATTGGATTTAACCTACTGATATACACATTACTATAAATTTTCTTTGCTGAGCCGAATCCTTTGTTGAAATATGCAATTCCTTTGATGTCTGAGCCAACAAAATCCAATAATACATTCTGTTTTTGATTGAGTTTAATAAAATTATCAATTATTAAATAACCGGCTCCCAATTTTTTCCCTAAAGGAGTTCTTGTAGAAAATTTAATGGCAATATTATTTTGAATAATAAAAAAAATTGATGCAATATATTCTTGCTTAGGAGTTTTTACAAAATACATTTTGCAAATATTTTTCTTTTTTGCATATTCTAAAATCTCTTTTAGTTGTTGCAAATGTTCATCTTCAAATTGTTTATAAATATGAAACTTATCATCTTTTACTCTTAATTTAAGATACAAATCAATATCAAATTTTTCAGTAACTATTAAATTGTTCTTTAATGCTCGTTTTATGTTTTTTTTATGGTTTTTTGAATAAAACTTATAAATTTCGGTATAAGAATTATTCAAACTCAATTCATAATTAGCTTTTTCACTTATTTTAATATTTGTATATTGAGAATGAATTTGATTAAAAAAAGGAATATCAATAATCTTAAATTTTGAAGGAATATTTGTAAGAAATTGTTCTATAATTTTATCCGAAATATTATCATTACTAATTATACCAATTTTTTGAAGCAACACAGGTCTTTTAATGTAAGAAATAAAATATTTTTTAAATTTTGGAAGAGGCATTATGTATTTATAATCTTCTGTTACTAATGCTTCCCAGCAGGGACTAACAATATCTAGAAACCAAGAGTAGGCATAAACAGTAGTATTTTTTGAGGATTTAACTTTTAAATCCCACAAATTTCTATCAATATCTTTATGTTTGATGTGTGTTATACTTAATGCCATATAAAATACTGATTTTAAATGTATTATTTATATTTACGCAGTATAGTCTTCAATTTTTTTTAAAAGTTTTGCAGGATTTCCTCCAATAACTTGGTTTTTTTCAGTGAATGATTTTGTAACAACTGCTCCTGCAGCAACAACAGTATGTTCTCCTATTTCAACTTCGGGTAAAATAATACAATTTGCAGATAATATTGAATTTTTTCCTATTTTTATGGGTTTTGCTTTTATATATTTATCATAATTATTTAGGGAATGATTTTGGCTTATAATATTAACTCCCGGTCCTATCCAAACATTTTCTCCGATGATAATTCCATTTCTTGCATCAAGATAACATTTTAAAGATATGCCTGGATTTTTGTTTGTTTTTTTTACTATTTTTTCAGGATCTTTTATTTGTGAACTATAATGAACCGGCCAAGGAACTGTTCTGTTTATACCAATTATTTTTTGCATAAAAAAAATAACAAATAATCTTTTTACAGGATAATACACAGACAAATCCATTTGTTTGTAAAAAAGTTTAAAAAATTTTAAAACCAATAGCCTCATTTTGTTTTTCCGGTTAATTTAAGCAAAATTCTCACACAAACATATAAATAATTTGAGGACTTGGCAAGATAATAACCAGTCCTCAAAATAATACTTAAAATTGAAAATGCTTATTTGTTGATTAAAGCCGTATATTCTTCATTAGATAATAAATCTTCCTTTTCGGAATCATTGTTTGGAGAAACTCTAATAACCCATCCGTCTCCATACGGGTCTGTGTTGATTAGCTCAGGGGTATCTTCTAACTTTTCGTTAAATTCTATAACTTTACCACTTATAGGCATTAGCATATCCGAAACAGTTTTTACTGCCTCAATTGTTCCGAAAGTTTCATTTTTTTCAAGCTCTTCATCAACTGTTTCAACTTCTACAAAAACAATATCTCCTAATTCTCCTTGTGCAAACTCTGTTATTCCTACAACTGCAACATCACCTTCAAATCTTATCCATTCGTGGTCTTTTGTGTACTTTAAATTTTCAGGGTAACTCATAATTTATGTATTTATATTTGTTTATAATTAATTTTTTAACTGCTCAAAAATATGAATATTGAATAATATAAAAAATGATTTATCTTTTATTTTTCAATAAATTATTATCTACAAAACTCTTCTTTTTGCACCAATTATTAATTGTCCTAATGCAATTCCTCCATCGTTAGAGGGAACTTTTGAAGGGGTATATACTTCAAACATATTTTCTGTTAGTTTATTTTCAATATTTGAAAGTAGGTATTTATTTTGAAAAGTTCCTCCGGATAAAACAATTTTATTTAAAGCTGTTTCTTGCTTTATTCTTTTTGCAGTTTCAATAACAAGCCCTACAATAGTATTATGAAATTTTGCTGAAATAATTGATATATCAATATTGTTTTTTAAGTCTGAAATTATTTCCATAAAACATTCTTTAAAAGAAATAACTTCTTTAATTGAAAAAGTATATAGCTCTTTAATATCCTCTCTAACAACACTTTCCAATTTCATTGGAGCTTCTGCATGATAGCTTGCTTTGTTTACAAGCCCTATGAGAGATGCAACAGCATCAAACAATCTGCCTGCACTTGAGGTTTTATGTGTGTTGAAATTATTTTTAAGAATTTGGAGATACATTTTTAGCTTTTCTTGACTAATTTCTTTGGTGAAAAAATCTAAATTATTAAATGTGTCTTCACCAAAATAATGATAAATATATGAAACTGCTGACCTCCATGGCTCTTTTGACACCATATCTCCTCCGGCAACTTTTATGTACTCAAAATGCGTGAAACGTTTGTAGTTTGCTAAATCATTTATAAAAAACTCTCCTCCCCAAATGTTTCCATCATTACCCAACCCTACACCATCGAAGCTAATTCCAATTACTTTTTCATCTATTTCATGTTCTGCCATGCAAGACACGATATGTGCATGATGATGCTGCACCTTAATCAATTCTGAATCAGGATTTTGTATATGTAAATTTTCAGAAAATTTTGTAGAAAGGTAATCAGGATGTAAATCTGAAACTATTATTTTAGGCTTAAATCTAAAAAGTTTTTTATACAGATTGTAACTTTCTTTATAAAACTCAAAAGTTTCTAAGTTTTTTAAATCTCCAATATGTTGGCTTAAAATTGCTTGGTTTCCTTTTCCAATACAAAAACAGTTTACAAATTCTGAACCCGCAGCAAATATTCCTTCTGTATTAAATTTTGCATGAATGGGAGAAGGAGCATATCCACGAGAACGTCTAAATAAACGAAGTTTTTTATTCACAACTATTCCTACGCTATCATCGGTTCTGTTATGAATCTTACGATTGTAAGTTATTATTGCATCAACTTTTCCCGAAAAGGTTTTTCTTGCTTCTTTGTTGCATGTTATTATTGGTTCGTCAGTTATATTTCCGCTAGTAAGAACTATTGCGTCTGTTTTTAATTTTTCAAATATCATGGAATGAAAGGGCATATATGGAAGCATAATACCTATGTTTTTCAGACCATTTGTTACAGAAGGTGCTAATTTATTTTTTGATTTCAACAAAACAATTGGTCTTTGCCACGATGTAAGTTCTTGTTTTTCTTTTTCGGATATTTTAGCATATTTATTCGCAATTTTCACATTCTTAATCATAACTGCAAATGCCTTACTTTCTCTATTTTTAAGATTTCGAAGTTTATTTACACTATTTTCATTTTGGGCATCACACATTAAATGATAACCGCCTAAACCTTTAATTGCCAACACGCTACCCTTTTCTATAAGATAGGAAATAACATCTGTTATATCTTTGATATTTGTAATATAGTTGCATTTATAATGAAGAGCATAATGTGGTCCGCAAGTATTGCAGGCAACAGGTTGTGCATGAAAACGACGGTCGTAAACATTTTCATATTCTGTTTTACAATTGTTGCACATTTCAAATTCTGCCATAGTAGTTTTTTCTCTGTCGTATGGCAAATCTTTAATTATTGTGAAACGGGGACCACAATTTGTACAGTTTGTAAACGGGTAATTTATTCTGTATTTTTGAACTTTTATATCGTTCAAACAAGCATTGCAAACAGCAATATCAGGGCTAACTTCTGTAACTGCATTTGATGAACTCTTGCTTTTTTTTATTGTGAAATCTGTAAAGTTTTTAAACTTAATTTCTGAAATAGTTATTTTATTAATTGATGATGCAAGAGGTGCTTGTATATTAATTTCTTCTATAAAATTATTTGCTTCTGCTTTTGAACAACTTACATTTATAAGAACTCCATCGTTTCTATTTTCTACCCAACCTTTTAATTTTAAGTTTTTGGCAAGAACAAAAATAAAGGGTCTAAAGCCAACCCCTTGTACAAGACCTGTTATTTTTATTTTATATGTTTGTTGCTTTTGTTCTGACATTAAAAATTAATAAAAAAGCAAACTTATGAAATTATTCGTAACTTCATAAGTTTGCTTTAACTCGTATTACAATACTATGTATGAAAAAGACTCAAAAAAATCAAAAATTACACACCTAAAATGCTTAGTTACAAAGTAATAAAAGCAGCACAAATTTGATATAATATTTAATGTCTATTAAATTTTAAGATAGAGTATTTAGTCAATCTTTATTTTTAATACAAAACTTCCTTTGTCTAAGCCTTCCGCACCTGCAACCCCTATAACAACTTTATACGCTCGTGTTGTTGCATTTAGATTTACAGTTCTTGTGTGGTCTTGTGTTTTTCCTCTTTTTTTATAATCCCATTTATGGTCTGCTTCGCAAGTTATACAAGAGCTCAAGTTCGGAACCATAGCATTACTGTTAATCCCTACCATGTATGCATAAATGCTCATATTCGCATTTTTATCTTCCGGCACAACAGTTATTTCCATTTTAGAATAAGCTGGTATTTCGGTTACAAAGATGATATGATTTCCTGTAAATTTTTTATTTTGAGTTGCAGGAAAACAAGCATTTGAGCTATTTGAAGCCCAAGAAAGGTCATGAATTTTCACACCTTCTGCTAAATCTCCTTTATAGGCAAGTGTTTTTCCTTTTTCACTTTTTGCAGAATACATTTTTAAAGGTTTTTGCGTGCTTGTGTTTTTTACACGAGACTTCAAATTTATTTCTAAGGTGTATTCTCCGTGGTCAAGACCGTCTGCACCAGTTACTCCTATAAAAATATTATATGGATTAGTTGTTGAATTAAACCTAATCGTTCTTGTGTGATCTTGTGTTTTTCCTCTTTTTTTGTAATCCCACTTATGATCGGCTTCACAAGAAACACATCTGTCTAAATTTGGAACAATTGGGTATCTATTTGTGCCTACTTGGTAGCCATAAATACTGAAATTTGCATTCTTATCTTTTGGAATTACAGTAATGAAAACTTCAGAATACTCTGGTATTGAAAATCCATGTAAAACATGTTTTCCTGTAAATTTTTTATTTTGAGTTGCAGGAAAACACGCATTTGAACTTGTGGATGCCCACCTTAAATTTTCCATAAAAAAACCGTTGGATAAATTCCCCGAAAATGATGTTATTTGATTTGGTTTTGCATCAATTGAAATAACTCCCTGTGGGAATTGAGCAAAAATTGAACTAGCAGTTAGCATAAATACTATTGTTAAAAGATTGTGTTTTTTCATTGTTTATATTTTAATAATTTTTGACAAAATATAAACACTGTACAATATTTCATAAACAATTTGATAGAATAACTAAAAAAGGCGATAAAATAATTATATTCCACCTTCATTGCCCTCATCCATACCTTCTCTTTCTCGTCGTTTTTGCTTGTAGTTATTTATTTTATAAGATAGACTCAAGGTAAAAACCGGTGCTTCTCTATACATATTTTCAGAAGAAGAGAATCCGTCTCCTATTACCTTGAAGTTGTAATTTCCTGTTTTGAAAATGTCTCGAACTTTAAAAGTAACAGATAATTTTCGTTTGAAAAAACTATGTTTGTATGCAGCCCCGAAGTAATAGAAGCCATCTCTATTTCCTTGTGCAGTTACAGTTGGGGCATTATATACTCCATCCACCTGCAATCGGTTGTTTTTAGAGAAAATAAAAGTGGATTTAATTCTAAAATCATAATTTATACTTTTAGAGCTTGTTGTAACTCCTGCTGTTTCTCCTTCAAGATTAAATCTGTAAATGTTTGAATTTGCATATATCAACCACCATTTTAAAACTTCAATATTTCCAGATATTTCTGAACCAAATGCATATTTTTTATCAAGATTATCAAAAGTTTTTAATATTCTTCCATCACCAGTTAATTTTTGAATCCTGTTTATTGAATTATTTGTTTGTCTAAAATATGCTGTAATATTCAAAAAATATTTTTTAATTTGCTGATTATAAGAGATTTCATATGAGTCAACATACTCGGGTATTAAAGAAGGATTTCCTATTCTTACAGAATAAGAATCTGAATAGCTTGGAAAAGGGTTTAGATACCAATGGCGAGGTCTATTAACTCGTTTACTATATGAAGTTTGAATTTGCTGAGTTTCTGAGAGTTTTTTCGTTAAATGTATGCTTGGAAAAATATCAAATATTTGTAATGGATAATATTCTTTTGTTATAACTTTTTCAATTAGTCTGTCAGTGTATTCGCCCCTAAGCCCAAGCATGAATTGAAGTCCTATTATATCTCCGGATAAAGTTGAATATATTGAATGTATATTTCTAATAAGCGTAAAGTTATTGCTGTATGTTTCATCTATTATCCAATTTCCTGCAATATAATTCTCGTATTTATAATCGCCGGGAGTGTTTCTCATTCTTGATTGTAAACCTGCTTCAAATTTTATTTTATTAGTAATCGGGAAGGTATAGTCCAATTTTAATCTGATTATTTTTTTTGCTCTGTTTTGAAATGTTCTAGATTGGATAGAGCTTATAATATCAATATAGTTTTCTGTTGTATTATTTTCCTTAATATTATTTATTATTCCTCCATTTCTATCTGAATATTGTGCTGATGTAAAAATTTCGTGTCCTTTTTTATTAAATTTATGAGTGTAATCAAAACTTACAGAATAGAACCTACCATCAACGTCATATTTTCCTGTATTATGAAAATACAAGTCAGAAGTATAAGGATTTGAGTATTCGTTTATATTAAAATCTGTTCCCATTCCAAAGCCAAAAAATCCATATTTTGCAGAAACTGAAATAGTGTTTTTTTCATTAATGTAAAAATCCATTCCTGCTTTAATAGAATAATATTTCCTCTGATGACTTCTTATGGATTCGGAGTTTAAAAAGTTTATAGTATCGTTTAAAACAGTTTTTCTTAATGATTTTCCTGAAAAAGTATAAGTTCTGTCGCCATAATTTGCTCCTATAAAATAATTAAATTTTTTATTTCTATAATTTAATAAAAAATCCGTTGAATATTTATTGCCTGTTCCAATTGAAACATTAACAATACCAGTTAATCCGGTTTTTTTACCTTTTTTCATTATTACATTAATAATTCCTGTAGTACCATCAGGATCAAATTTCACAGAAGGATTTGTAATTATTTCAATATTTTCAACAGACGATGCAGGGATTTGTTGCAAAATATCGTTTGCATCTAAAACACTTGGTTTTCCATCTATTAAAACCATAAAATTTGAACTCCCCCTCATTGTTACATTTCCATCAATATCAACCTGTACAGAGGGAGTATTTTCTAATACATCAACAAGAGTTCCGCCTGTCGAATTTATACTTTTACTTATGTTTATAACTTTTCTGTCAATTTTATATTCAATAAAATTTTGTTCTGCTGTTACTTCAACGCCTTCAATGTTTTCTAATGATTGTTTCAAAAAAACCTCACCTACATTAATATTTTTAGATTTTGGGTTTATAACAATATTATCAATAGTTTTTTTATAATAGCCAATAAAATCTACTTCTAAAAAATATCGGCCATATCTAAGATTAGTTAATTCAAAAAAAGATTTTTCATTAGAAATAACTCCGGATACAAGGGAAGAATCTTTTTTACTATACAATACAGCATTTGCAAATATTACAGGTTTTTTGGTATTGATATCTGTAACCGTTCCTTTTATTGTGCCATTAAAAGGCATTCCTTCTTTTGAATTTCCTGAGTGTGTATGTCTTTCTTGCGACAATAAAAAACTTGTTTGTAATATTAAAATAAAAAAAAAATATGCTTCATATGTGTATTTTTATTGAATTTAAAGGTTTCATAAATTTTTTTGTGAAAGCAAAAACCGTGTGTATGAACCTTATTTAATATATTTTGCTTTTTTTAGGCTATGTACCTAATACAACATCTTATTATAGTAGGTTTTAATTTGACTTCTGAAAACAAAAAAGGTTTATTCTTAGAATTAATATTTTCCAAAATTTAACCCACCTTTTGCGTTAAAACTTACTAGCTTAACAGTATCGATGCTATACTAAAAGCAGTAAAACTTTAAATTTTATAGTAGTTTGAACATTCATAACGAAAGGCTAATACATAAAATTGCGAATAAAAAA
This sequence comes from uncultured Chlorobiota bacterium, assembly GCA_947311445.1. Lineage (GTDB taxonomy): Bacteria > Bacteroidota > Bacteroidia > Bacteroidales > JAADGE01 > JAADGE01. Next base: position 39,662 of record CAMZKV010000002.1, read on the forward strand.
TGTTTCAAAGATGTAGAAAATAATTTATTAAAAGAAACTGTTTTATATTTGCAAAAAAAAGGAATGATTGAAATAGGAAATTTTAATACACTAAAAGTTGTAAAAGAAGTTGATTTTGGAGTTTATCTTGACGGAGGAGAAGAGGGCGAAATTTTAATGCCAAAAAAATATGTTCCGGAAGGCTTAAAACCAGATGATGAAATTGAAGTTTTTATTTATTCTGACACAGAAGATATGCTTGTTGCCACAACAGAAACTCCTTTAGCAAAAGTAAATGAGTTTGCATACTTAGAAGTAAATGCCGTAAATAAATATGGAGCTTTTTTGGAATGGGGGATTATAAAGGAACTTCTTGTACCGTTTAGAGAACAAAAAACAGATATGGAAAGAGGATATTCTTATATAGTTTATATTTATCTTGATGAACAAACGAAAAGGCTAGTTGCTTCTGCAAAAATTAATAAGTTTTTAAGTGTTGACCCTCTCTACGGAGCAAACGAAGAGGTGGATATTCTTATTCAACAAAAAACAGACATAGGTTATAAAGCAATAATTGATAATAAATACGGCGGATTATTGTATAAAAATGAAGTTTTTAAAGAAATAAATAAAGGCGATAGGTTAAAAGCATACATTAAAAAAGTTAGAGAAGACGGAAAAATAGATCTTACACTTCAAAAAACCGGCTACGGTAAAATTGATTCAGTTTCTCAAAACATTATGGATTTAATTAAAGAAAACAACGGATTTATTGCTGTTAATGATAAGAGTTCACCTGACATGATAAAAGCTTTGTTTGGAATAAGCAAAAAATCTTTTAAAAAAGCTATTGGAGCTTTGTATAAAAGCAGACTTATTAAGTTTGAAAAAGATGGAATAAGTATTGTTTCATAAGTCTGCTTTTATTCTTTCGGTTTTTTATCTTTTTTAAACGACCATA
>CAMZKV010000003.1 GCA_947311445.1 uncultured Chlorobiota bacterium
TGTTATTGATGCTGTAATTGCTCACGAAATGGCACATCAGTGGTGGGCACATCAAGTTGTGGGGGCAACAATGCAAGGCTCAACAATGTTTAGCGAAAGTTTTGCTGAGTATTCTTCACTTATGGTAATGAAAAGTATTACACCAAACCCTATGAAAATGCGTAAGTTCTTAAAGTACGACTACGACAGATATTTACGTGGAAGAAGCACAGAAATTGAGAAAGAACTACCATTGTACAAAGTTGAAAATCAGGGATATATCCATTATGGAAAAGGAAGTCTAATTCTTTATGCTTTGCAAGATTATATTGGAGAAGACAAAGTAAATACAGCAATGCAAAACTTTTTAAACGAATATAAATATAGAAAACCACCTTATCCAACATCTTTGGACTTTTTAAGGCATCTTGAAACGCAAGTTCCGGATAGTATGAAGTATCTTATTAAAGATTGGTTTAAAGAAATTACACTTTACGATAATCGTTTGAAAGATGCAACTTACGAAAAGTTAGAGAACGGAAAATATCTTGTTTCCATGAATATTGAAGCTTCAAAAATTAAAGCGGACAGCATTGGAAACGAAACCAAGATTGCACCAAATGATTGGATTGACATTGGAGTTTTTAAAGATAAGGATGAAGAAGAATTAATGTATCAAAAGCGAGTAAAAATAAATAAAGAAAAAATGGCTTTTACTTTTGAAGTAGATACAATACCTGAAAAAGCAGCAATAGACCCAAGGATGCTCTTAATTGACCGAATTTATAGTGATAATTCTAAAGCTGTTAGTAAAAAATAAATATATTATATGCACCAGTGGTGTTGCTTAAAGCAACACCGTTAATAAAAAAAATGTAACAAATGAAAATTTCAATCGTCTTATAAATGAGCTCAAAATAATAAAGTAATAATTTTTTTTCTGAACTATTACAAACAAAGAATTAAAATTTATAACTAATTCTACTTTATGAAGTTAAATTATATTGAATAGAAATAGCTTGTATTGATGAAATTATAATCGCCGTCAGTTTTTTTTAACCTCTGACGGGATTTTGCAAGAAACCCAGTCAGCATCCTCAAGACCTGACTGCTGTTAGTTTTAAGTTAATAAAGTAGAGCTACAAAAAAAGAGAAAATAAGAAATGAAAACAAATTACAAATTTTTAGCATTGCTAACAGCAACACTTTTTATATTGAGCATTAATACAGCCTTTGCAAAAAAAGAAGGCGGTGTTACAGGGCAAGTAAAAGATGCAAAAACAAAAAAAGCAATTGAGTTTTGCTCAGTTAGAGTTTTTAATATGGCAGACAGCCTAATAAGCGGTGCAGTTACTGACGAGAAAGGTTACTTTTCAACTTTAATTACAAGGGGAAAGTATAAATTTATAATTGAATATATTGGCTATGTTTCTGATACATCGAAAGTTACAATTGAAACAGGAAACGAATTTTTAGGAACATATAAATTGGAGCAAGACAATTCAATTGATGAGGTTGTAATTGAAGGAAGAACTGAAAAAAACTTAATAGACAAAGATGTTTTCCTTGTTACAAAAAGCCTTAAAACAGGAGCATCAAATACAAAAGATGTGCTTTCAAAAGTAAAAGGTGTAACTTATGACAGATACAACAATAGCATAAAAGTTGATGGTGAAGATAATATTATAATTCTTGTAAACGGACTTGAAAAAGACCAAGAATACATCAAAAATCTTGCCCCTGATAGACTTAAAAAAATTGAAGTTATTCGAGACCCAAGTGGCAGATATGCACTTGAAGGTTATTCGGCAGTAATAAATGTAATTCTTAAACAAGATTATAAAGGTTATGAGGTATTTGTTGAAGAACGTGCAATTTCTGACCTTGATAATAAAGATGAAAATTATTTATTGCCAATTTTTGGAGCTTCGCTAAACTTAAATTATACATATAACAAAGTTAATGTTTATGCAAACTATGATTATAATTATATGGGTTTGTCTTTGCTAAACACAACAAAGAAAAAATATACTTCGGGTTTAGAAATAAACAAAGATGCAGAAAATGATTTGCCAAATATGAAAATGAAAAATCAAAACGACGAATTTACAATTGGTGCAGATTATTATCTTAACCCCAAACATACAATTAGTTTTGAAAGTAGTTTTAATGGCCTTGCTTTTACGGATAATCTTACTCAAAATAAATCGCAAATATCATATTTGCAATATGGCAATTTAATTAATGAAATAAACATTGAAACTAACAATCTGTCGTCGAACAAAAACAATTCACATTCACTTTTTTATATTGGAAAATTAAATAAAAACAATACAATAAATGTTGATTTTACGTTTTCAAATTACACATCAAATTATCACAACAAATATTTTGAAAATAATATATTATCAAGAACCGAAATAGGGCAAAATAAAAGAACAAATACAAAATTTTATGCCGAATTTAATCATACAATCAACTCAAAATCAGATGTTCAACTTGGTTACGGAAATACAACAAAAAAACTTGTAAATTCTTATAATATTGAAAATGTAGCATCTGACAATTTTGAATTTACAGATTTGCGAAATAAACTATACGCATATTATTCGTATCGTTTTAACGAAAAAATAGGAATTAAACTTGGGGTAGCAACAGAAACGAGCCAAGCAAAAGCAAAAGATTTAAGCACAACTTATTTTATTTACCAACCCTATGCAGATGTAAAATATAAAGCATTTAAATTTTTAGATATAAGGTTTAAATATCGTTCTTCAAGCGATTATCCCGGCACATCAGAAGCAAATCCTTTTGAATACATTATTGATGCAGAAACAATTCAGAAAGGGAACCCAAGTTTAGCACCTTCTGTAAAGCACAGAATATCAACACAATTTAAAATTTTGCAAGGTCTCGCAACAATTGAGCCTTATTATAATTTTTCAAATAATTTAATTTCAAAAACAGGAGTTTTAAGAGATGATGGAATTTTTGAATACAATTTTCATAATACAGGAAATTATGTTCATACAGGGATAAAGGGAAATATTACAATACCTTTCGGAAAAAGTCTTTTCTTGCAAACAAATGCGAACTTCTTCAAAAGCAAAATTGAGTATGATAATAAAATTAATGAATTTAATGACTGGACAATGAATAGCCAATTAATCTATGTTAATCATAAATATGGAACAGTTGCAGGAGCATTATATCAAAACAATATGTATAAAAATATTTCTGCACAAGGTTATAACAAATGGAATAATGATTTTTGGGGGCTTTTTGTTCAGCAAGATTTCTTTAAGAAAAAGCTCCATATAATGGCATTTTATATGTTGCCTATTAGTTATGGACTTGACTACGACCAAGGCTCTTATGTTAAAACAGATAAATATACAGAACTTGTGGTTCAAGATATGCACATTTTAAAAAATGTTTTTATGCTTGAATTAAGTTTTAGGATAAATAAAGGAAAAACTGTTCTTAAAACTGATAAAAATATAAAAAAAGATGAAAAAAAATCATCGGGAGGTGGAATTTTCTAGATTTTTAAAAATTTTCATAAACAATTATTTTGGAGGTCGTCTTTTTAAGGCGACTTTTTTATTTATGTCTTTGTTAGAAATATAACTTATGATTTTTTTTCTAAAACAATCTTATGTAAAAGCAAAATTACATCCTTCTCTATATCTCTAAAATTTGGAATTTCTTTTTTTTGATAAATAAAAATTATATCATAAAAGTTTTTAGATTTTTCCGAAACATTATAAAGAATATTTTTATTTAATCGATATGATTCACGAATTAATCTTTTTATTCTGTTTCTTTTAACTGCAGATTTAAATAACTTTTTAGGAACACTTGTAATAATTTTATGAAATTTTTGATTAGTGTTCTTATTCTCATAAATTCCTATTGACAAGAGTTCAGAATAAAAAAATATCCCATCATTAAAAATTTGGGATATTTTTTTTTTACTCTTAACTCTTTCTTTCTTAGAGAAAGTATTTTTTTTTATTGTCACTTATTGTGATTTTGAATAAATTTCTCAATTGCCATTGTCATTGAAGGATACTCTTTTGTTGGAGCATTAATATCTAACCTTAAATCTGCCTTTTTCACAGCATTTGCAGTAGTTTTTCCCATGGCTGCCAATATTTTATCCCCTTGTTTGAAATCAGGAAAGTTATCAAATAAAGAAGTTATTCCTGCAGGACTGAAGAATACAATAATATCATAAGTTATATCAGTTAAATGACTTAAATCTGCACTCACAGTTTCATACATTATTGCTTTGTTAAAACTAAATCCATTTTTCTTTAGTTTTTTTGCAATTGTTGCTTTATGAATTTTAGCAACAGGAAGAAGGAATTTCTCGTTCTTATGTTTTCCCATAATTTCCAATAACTCATCAAAAGTTTTATGAGAGAAGAAGATTTTTCTTTTTCTGTAAGTAATATATTTTTGCAAATAATAAGCTATGCTTTCTGTAACACAAAAGAACTTCATAGAAATAGGAATTGTTATTCTCATTTCTTCTGCAAGCCTAAAGTAGTTGTCTATTGCAGATCTACTTGTCATAATAACTGCTGAATGCTCAAGTAAATTTACCTTTTGGGTTCTAAATTGTCTAGCTCCATGTCCTTTAACATTAATAAAAGGAATAAAATCAACATCTACACCATAATTTTTTGCTATATCAAAGTAAGGTGATTTTTCATTCTGAGGTTCAGGTTGTGAAACTAATATTTTCTTAATTTTCAAAACAAATAGTTTTTTAGTTAGTATTTTGATGAAATCAAGCTATATTAATGTTGAAAATTTAACAATATATAATATAGGTAATATTTCTACGGTGCAAAGGTATAAAAACATATACAAAATATTCATTTGTTTACTAAAGTTTATTTTTAAAAGACGAAAAATTTTTAAAATATACAAAATTAAAATTATTGCAAAGCCTATATAAATAAATATTTCAGGGAAATTTGAAAAAGAAATTAATACAGTAATCGGAAATAAAAAAATTCCTGCAGATTGATTAAAAAAGTTAATGTTATGGTTATATTCTTCTCCAATTTCATTAATCATAAATACTTTTCCCGAAATAATATTTATAATTTGATTGGAAATAATGATAAATAGTAAAAAGAAGAAAGATATTATTGGGATTAACCAAGAAAATTTCTCAACAATATTCGGATAAAATTTTTGAGAAACTTGATATATGAATATTATTACACTAAAAATAAAGATAAAATACAGAATATTTGCAGAATTTGGAATGCTCTTTTTGTTTTCTTTGTATAAATTACTTGCAATAACATTATTTATAGTAGAAAGTAGTATTCTTCTAATATAACCGGTATATTTATATTTTACATAGGCTATTAAAGCAAGAATAATTATAAACGGTATAATTAACCAATCTGTATTCATTTTTTCAAAAAAGGAATTTTAAAAATCAGAATGCAAAATTACTTTTTTTTTGGTTTCTTTGTGCTGAATAAAGAAAAAGATTAGTTAAATGGAGCAAAGAGATTATTTACTTAGACAAATTGAACAACTTTTAAAAGCACTGAAAAAAATTCTAACGACTATTCTGAAAATTAAAAATCTTGATGAGTTTGAGAAATATGATATATTAAAAGAAGAAATTTTTCAAGAATTAAGAATTAACATTGATGATTTAGTATTACAAAACAATGAAAAGTTTTTGAAAATTGTAGAAATACATTTGTTAAAAAACACTTTACTTTACGATAAATTTAGTGAAATTTTATTTGAAACAGCTAAGTTTTACAATATAAATATAGAAAAGAGGAAACAATACTATTCAAAATCTTTGCTTTTATTAAAAGAGGTTGTTACTAAAACTAAAACTTTTTCGTTAAGTTTAAATGATAGAATAGAATTCTTAAATAAAAAAATTAGAGAAATAAATCATGATAATTACAGACTATCTTAATATAGATGATTTTTTAACAGAAGAACATAAACTTATTAGAACATCAATTAAAAATTGGGTAAACAGAGAAGTAAAACCTGTTATTGATGAAGCTAACCAAAAACACGAAGCACTACATTATCTTACTAAACAAATGGGAGAACTTGGTGCATTGGGTTCTTTTATTCCTGAAAAATATGGAGGAGCAGGTTTAGACCAAATTGCTTACGGAATAATTATGCAAGAGTTGGAAAGAGGAGACACCTCAATACGTTCAACTGCATCAGTACAATCTTCATTGGTAATGTATCCTATTTTTGAATTTGGTTCAGAAGAGCAAAAAAATAAGTTTTTACCACAACTTGCAAAAGGAGAATTGATTGGAGCTTTTGGATTAACAGAGCCAAATCATGGCTCAGATCCGGGAGCAATGGAAACAAAATTTATTGATAAAGGTGATTACTATATTTTAAATGGAGCCAAGATGTGGATTACAAATGCTCCAATTTGTGATATAGCAATAGTTTGGGCAAAAAATGAGGATGGAAAAGTTAGAGGTTTAATTGTTGAAAGAGGAATGCAAGGATTTACAACGCCTGAAACTCATAAAAAATGGTCTTTACGAGCATCATCGACAGGAGAATTAGTTTTTGACAATGTAGAAATTCCAAAAGAAAATTTATTACCAAATATTTCAGGTTTAAAAGGACCAATGATGTGTTTAAATTCTGCAAGATATGGAATTGCATGGGGAGTTTTGGGAGCAGGATTTGATTGTTTTAATACTGCTGTGCAATATTCTTTAGAAAGAAAACAATTTAATAGGGCAATTGCAAGTTTTCAATTAACACAAAAAAAACTTGCTGAAATGTTAACAGATTTAACTTCGGCACAATTAATGGCTCTTAGAGTTGGGCAATTAAAAGAAGAAGGTAAAGTAACACCTTCTCAAATTTCAATGGTAAAGAGAAATAATGTAAATATTGCTTTAAAAGTTGCAAGAGAAAGCCGACAAATTCTTGGAGCTATGGGAATTTCAGGCGATTTTCCTATTATGCGACACATGATGAATTTAGAATCTGTAATAACTTACGAAGGAACACACGATATTCATTTACTAATTACCGGATTTGATATAACCGGTATTGCTTCGTTTAAATAATAA
>CAMZKV010000004.1 GCA_947311445.1 uncultured Chlorobiota bacterium
AAAACTTTTTAAGGCATTTTCAAAACCTTTAATATTCTGAATTTCATCAATAAAAAGATAATTTGTTCTGTCGGAAGCTGATTTTTCCTTTACATAATTGTATAAATTTTGATATGTTTTTATCTCCTCAAACTCATTAAGCTCTTTGTTTATGTATATGATGTGCCTGTTATTATTTTCTTTCAACAAAAAATCAATTAACTGATACATCAAATAACTTTTACCAACACGTCTTTGTCCTACAAATACTTTTATAAGTTCTTTATCAATAAACGGTTTTATTTTATTGATGTACGTTTTTCTCGGTATATATTTTCTTTTCATAATGCGTAGTTTATAAACTACATATTTGCAAATATATGCTTTTTGTCTATTATAAACTACAAATATTATGTTTTTTTGTTTTTGAATTTTATACTTTGCGGGAAATTTAATCAAAATTCAAAATAGTTTCAGAAAAATTCTTTTTAGTTTCATTATCAAAGCCAAAAAAATAGTTTTTTGTAGTGCTAAGATTGTTGTGTCCTAAACTTTCGCTTATGAACTCCATGCTTGCACCCTTTCGTATTGCATTTGTTGCAAAACTGTGCCTTGCCCAATAAGTTGATATGTTTTCAGGTAAATTGTTGGCTTTACATAACTTTTTCAAATGCTGATTTATGAAGCGAACAAAATTTTGTATTTTTCTTATTTGCTCTTCGGCAGTTTATTCGTGTGAAATAATATCGAAAACAAAATTGTTGCTATTTTTATTTTTATTTCCGTATTTCTCAATTACAGAATTTGAAAAATCGTTTAAATAAACAACAATCGGTTTAAGATTTCTTTTAGAAGTTCGTTTTGTTTTTGCTCTGTAAAATACAATCTTTTCATCTTCAATATTTTTGTATTGAAGTAATGCTATATCCTTAATATTTATTCCGTTACACGAATATGAAAAGAACCAAAAATCTTTTGCTTTTTCTTGAAAATAATTTGTGGGTTTTGCATTAAATAATTGTTTTAATTGTTCTTTGCTAAGAGCTTTCTTCACGGTTTTGCTTGCCGGAACTTGATATTTTCGTTTTCCGAAAGGATAAAGTTTTCTGTCAATTTCTTTTTCTTCACTTTTTCAGAAAATTCTTTTATTGATTTTTCACTAAACTCATAATTACTTGCAGTTTTTATTTGAATAAGGTTTGCATAAAAACATAGCCTATTTAACTATTAATTCTATACGTTTAATCGCAAAATCGGAAATAAAATATCCTTTACTATTTATATAAATTGATTTAATTGTATTTTTATCTAGGGATGTTCAGTAAACGATAAGTTTGTTATAATCAGCCTATTGCAGAGTAAAAGAACTTAATATTACCCCGTTTTTCATAAAAAAACGCTTATTTCGGGGTAATTATCTTTTTATTTTACTTTTAGCTTCGCTGAGGCACTTCCTGGTTGTCTTAACAAAAAAGTAACAAAAAGTCAAGACTGACAATAATTTCTGTAAATTTTTACAAAACACTTCACTAAACAAAATTAAGGTTTCGGTTCTATTCTACACAAATCCTGAAATGCCATAAAACCCCTGTTTTACAGACTAATATAACATATAATTTTATTACCGAAACAATTTTGTTCTTAACGTTTCATGTGTGTTTTTCTTAAAAAAAGTTATTAGTTATTTGTCTTAGTCTTAAATAGTTAGATGTTTGCTGGAAGTTTCTAAAAAATAAAAAACCTTTCAAATTTCCCAATTTAAAAGGTTTTAATAAGTCGGGGTGAGAAGACTTGAACTTCCGACCCCACGCCCCCCAGACGCGTACTCTGCCAACTGAGCTACACCCCGAACTTTTGTAGTTGTTAAAAAATAAGATGCAAAATTATTAATTTAATAAAATTAAACAAAATAATTATCGTTTTCTTAGGTATCTATTGTATTCATACATAAATGCATTATAAAACATTTTTGCTATATACCTTGCTCCTTGCGGAGTGAAATGAGTGAAGTCTTTTTCGCCCAAAGGTGGCTCATGGAAAACCCACGAAGGCATTGAATTTTCTCCCCCCATTGCTTCATACATATCCCAGTATGCACAGTTATTTTCAAAACTTGCTTTTTTTAAAGCATCTCTAATTAATGGTATATTTGGGTAAGTAACATAAATGTCTTCTTCTTTTTTTGACATATCTGCAAGACCTATTACTAAAATTGTAACATCCGGAGCAATTCTTTTTAGTGTTCGCAACTGACGAGAAAATGCTTTTCTGTAATATGAATAGCTTTCTCTAACATTTGGAACTACATTTCCTCCAAATTGAAGAATAAGAAGTTTTGTGTTTAATTGTTTGTATAGTTTGCTTAGTAAATTCAAATCCATTCTTGTAAAAAACAAACCGTCTGATCCTCGCATAGCAATATTATCAACATTTACCCCAGAGTAACCTTCTAATGAAAAGCCATAAAAATCCGGACTGTCTTCTGCTTCAAACTCAAATTTTAAAACTTCTGGACTAGACTCGAAATTCCAAGATTTTATAGAATAACTTTCTGTTGCGGGAAGTGTTTCTTCTGCGATTTGTTGTTGGTCTGCAAAAATTTTTAATTTAAATTCAGTTTTATTATTTCCATAAAACATTTTACATCTTTTATATTCTTTTGTGGGTTTGAACGAATACCTTGATTGAGAAAATGTTAAACTTGCATAATTTATTATTTTATGGTCTATAATTGCTTCGTCAGGAACAAAAATTTCAGAGCTGTCAAAAGCAATGGGTGTAAATCGGGCAAAATTTCCAAGCATACCAAATTTTCTGTGTTTAACAGTAGTGTCCTTTCTTCCGTAAACAGTGTATCTTTTCCAATCGCCTGTTTTGCTCTGTGTCATAGGAGTTTTAAAATCAAATGCTTTTACTGCAGGAACTAGTCCGGGTCCGTATCCTCCGAATTGTCTTTGTAATTTATATCTGAAATAATCTGAAATTCTATCTGTTTCTATCTGAGAATCACCATAGTGCATAATTCGGATAATGTTTTTATTGTTTTTCGCATTTGCCAAAATTTTAAAAAACTTATTTAGGCTAGATCGTGTGTTGTCTGGGAACTCAATGTGCCTCACAACAGAATCTATACGAATAGGGATGGGTTCATAATAAACGTATTGAGAATCAACCAATATTGAATCATATTTACTTTTTTCTTCTGCAATTTTAAAAGCAGAGCTATCAATTTCTTCTTCAATATTTGTTAGTTTAAGAATTTCTGAGATATCAACTTCTTTTTGCTTTGAAAGTTTAAAAAGTTCTTCTATTGTTATGAAACTTAGAGTAAAGTTTTTAGATATTATAATGCCTTTGGAAGGTATTATTATTGAAAATAATAATAAAAAAAAGAATATTGATAGTGTAAAAATTAGTATTTTCTTGGGAGTCATTTTTTTTAGATTTAATGCCAAATTATTTTTTCTTAATAATAATTTCTTGTCCCACTTTCAGTGCTCTTAAATCTTCATCCGTAAAGCCATTAATTTTTTTTATGTTTTCAGCGGAAATTCCCTGATATTTCTTTGCAATTGTCCAAAGATTATCGCCAGACTTTATTTTATATGTTATATGGATATTTTTATTTGGTTTAGCAAACGTTTTTTCTTTATGCTTATTAGATGGAATATTTGTTTCATCTTTCTTTTCTCTCGACATTGAGTTTATTTTCATATAATGAGAATATTTGTTAGCATTTACCCATACTTCAATTTTTTGTCCAATTTGTAATTTGCTACTTCTAACATTATTCCAATACTGTAGGTCTTTTGCAGAAACATCGTACCATTCTCCAATATTACTGTATGTATCTCCGGGCTTTATGGTATAAAAAAGTTTTTTCTTCCCTTTTTTTGTTGGGGGAGTGTAATATTTACTATAGTCTCTATATGCTTTGTTTGATTTTGATGGCTCAACTAATGATACCTGCGAAGTTAAATATATAGAATCTTTATACTTATAAATTTGTTCACCAGCAGAAATAAATTGCCCGATATTTTCAATAGGAAGTCTTAAAGGATATTCTTTAAATTGACCTGGGATGATTTCTCTTTTATATTGGGGGTTAAGGGTGGTTAAAAGCTCATGGTCAATGTTCAAAAACTCAGAAACTTGTTTCAAATGAAGTTTTTTATTAATCATAACAGTATCGGATACTAAATACATATTTATTGAGTCTGGAGTTATGTTATGGTCTTGATAGTAGTTAACTGTATATAAAGCAGCTATAAATGCAGGAATATAGCCTCTTGTTTCTTTTGGCAAAAAAGGGTATATTTCCCAAAAGTCTGTTTTTCCACCTGAACGCCTTATTGCTTTTTTAACATTTCCTGCCCCACTATTATAAGCTGCAATTGAGAGGTTCCAATCACCAAAAATCTTATACATATCTCGTAAATATCGTGCTGCTGCATCAGTAGATTTTAAAACGTCCATTCTTTCATCAACATAAGAATTAATTTCAAGTCCATACATTTTTCCTGTTGGAAACATAAATTGCCAAAGACCAACTGCACCTGCACGAGATCTAGCTCTTGGATTTAATCCGGACTCAATTATTGCCATGTATTTTAATTCTAAAGGCAAATCATATTTGTCAAAAGTTTGTTCAAAAAAAGGCAAGTAATAATGTGTCATTCCTAAAAGTTTTCTTCGGAAAGCATTATTTCGTGTATATACGTTAATCCATTTTTTAACTTCTTTATTAAAAGTTAAAGGTATTAAAGTAGGCAAATTAAAAAGTCGTTCAACATATATTGAGTCAGGAGTTTCAACATCTATTTCCGGCAAGTTATTTTTTTGTATTAATTGATTGTTAATGTTTATTTTGCTTCTTTTTACGTACCAATTATTAACCAATAAATCAAGAAATTCAACTTGCTGAGCTAAAGCATCAATATCATTTAAACTACTGTATTTTTTGCTTTTTTGAGCATAAGATGTTAGGGTATAGTACACTATAATTATAAGTATTAAAAAAAATCTCATGTGTTTTAGTTTAATTGAAAAGTATGTTTAGTATTTAAAATTTTAGGCTTATTGTTAGTCCAATTGTATTTATGCTTTCACTTGCAAATATAGGCAAAACTTCCGGTTTAATTTTTAATGATAGGTCTTCACTAACATCGAAATCTGAAAGATGTGCATAAACAGAGGCATCAATTAAATTTAAAGAATATACTGCAAGAAACAAAATTCCTGCTAAGTCTCTTTTCCTTCTGAACTTATCTCGTCCTCTTTTTAATTTTTCTTCATCAGGGTTGTCCGGAAAATATATTAATTCGTTTTGAGGAACATTGTTTTGTTTTTCAATTAGCCCGTTCAAATATCTTTTGTATTGTTTGTTATTACTGTTAATTTTATATACAGCATAACTAAATCCCCCATAAATTATTGGTATTTTCCAATATTGCTCATTGTACGCTTGCCCTGCTCCGGGTAATAGAGAAAATAAAACAGCTTTCTTCGGGTTTTTTCTTTTAGAATTGTTTTTTATTTTTGAAACAATAACAGTTTCTGTCGATAAAAATACAGAATCAGACAAAACTGCAATTGTATCAGCAGTCATAATAACATTAGAACTATCAACTTGAGCTTTTGTTTGATGATAAGAAACAGCAAATATTATAAAAAAAAACAACAATTTAATATTATTCATTTTACATTTTTAAAAGAATTTCTTTAATTTTCTTAAAATCTTCATCAGAAGTAAAGGGTATTGTTAAGCTCCCTTTTCCTGCATTATTTCTTTTAATTGTAACATTACTTTTCAGGATATCAGACAGTTTGTTCTTAAAATCAATATGTTTTTCTGTTAAGTTTGTTTTACTATTTGATTTTGTTTTATAAGTAGATTTTTTTGCAGGAAAGTTTATCTCTCTAATTATTTTTTCTGCTTCTCTAACAGATAATTTATTTGAAACTATTCTTTCAAAAATATTATTTTGTTCTTTTTCGTTTTCAACTGTAACTAAGGCTCTTGCATGGCCCATAGAAATTAATTTTTGTTGCAATCCAGACTGAATAACAGACGGAAGTTTTAATAGTCTTAAATAATTAGAGATTGTTGTTCTTTTCTTGCCCACTCTGTCTCCCAAAGTGTCTTGTGTTAAATTACATTCATCAATTAGCCTTTGATATGAAACTGCAACTTCAATGGCATTTAAGTCTTCTCTTTGAATATTCTCAATTAATGCCATTTCAAGCATCTCTTGGTCATTTGCTTTTCTTATAAATGCAACAATCTTCTTAAATCCTGCTTCTTTTGATGCTCTTAACCTTCTTTCTCCTGAAATTAATTGAAATTTATTCTGAGATAGCTTACGAACAGTAATTGGTTGAATTATACCATGTTTTTTAATTGATATTGCTAATTCTTTTAAAGATTCTTTATCAAATTCAACGCGTGGTTGAAAAGGATTAATTTCAATTTTGTCGATATCAATTTCTGCAACTGCACCAGTTGAAACTGCTTCATTAACACTTTTTTTTTCAAATTTTGAATTGTCAATTAGTGCTCCTAAGCCTTTTCCTAGAGGACTTTTCTTTGCCATATTTTTTATTTAAGAAAAACTAAAAAAATACATTGTTTTTTAGTTCAGATTTTTAATTTTTGTTTTTAAAACTAATACTTTTACAGAAAATGATTAATCATTATTCCTCTCAAGTAATTCTCTTGCAAGATTCAAATAGTTTATTGCTCCTTTTGAATTTGCGTCATATTGTACTGCGGGCATACCATAGCTTGGAGCCTCGCTAAGTTTAATGTTTCTTTGTATTATTGTATCAAATACCATTGTTTCAAAGTGGCTTCTAACTTCTGTTGCAACATGGTTTGCTAAACGAAGTCTTGCATCATACATTGTTAATAAAAATCCTTCAATAGACAGTTCAGTATTTATATTTTTCTGAATCATCTGAATGGTATTTAATAACTTTCCAAGACCCTCTAATGCAAAATATTCACATTGAACAGGAATAATTACGGAGTCTGATGCTACAAGAGCATTTAGAGTTAGAAGACCTAATGAAGGAGAACAATCTACTAAAATATAATCATAATCTTCTTTAATTTCATTCATAATTTTTTTAAGAATATACTCTCTATCTTCAATTTCTAACATTTCTATCTCAGCACCTACCAAATCAATATGTGATGGTAATAAATACAGATTTTCAATTTCTGTTTTTAATATTGCATCTTTTGGATTTGCACCACCTATAAAGCATTCGTATATACTTATTTCTAACTTTTTAAGGTCAAAACCAATTCCTGATGTTGCATTTGCTTGCGGGTCAACATCTACAATTAAAACCTTTTTCTCTAAAACTGCAAGGCTTGCCGCCAAGTTTATTGTAGTTGTAGTTTTTCCTACTCCACCTTTTTGATTTGCTAATGCTATAATTTTTGACATATACTATGTTTTGAAATCCAAATATTAATAATTATGCAAAAATATAATTTTTATTAAACTTAAGTTGAATTTGATTATTTCTTTTATTAACGATTAATAAACAAGAAAATGATTTTTTTGTTAATAAAATTATAAAATTAACAACTAAAGAGAGCAGTACAAAAAGTGATTTTTGTGTTTTCAGACCCTGCGGGTTTGTGATAATCAACTAAATATAAGGTGTTTAAGATTTTATGTCTTTGCAAACTTAAACCCTCAGGGTCTTTCTATACTGAACTCACTAAAATTTCATAAAACTATTAGATTCGTTTATTGAAGGGTAGATTAAGTTTTTTAATTTTCCTTATTCATCAGGAATATCTTCTTGCGAGTCTTCCGAAAAAGTTCTGGCACTTTGGATGTATGAATTTTGCCAATTTCTATCTCTTACAGCTTTCAGAAAGAGAAAAACTTTATCTTCAATAATAAAATCACTTAATTCATCAATCCCAAAGGCTCTTAAAATTTGCATTTGGCTATCTGATGGCAACCATGTTATTTGAGGGTCTGGATGCTTTGCCCATCCTTTTTCATTCTTTTTTGAAAGAGAAAAATATGGATATTCCGAATATCTTACTCTCCATAAATTATTAAATATTGCTTCAGTTTTTTTAATAGTGTACATTACAACTTCACTGTCTTCAATTTTTTTTGCTTTTTCCGGAACTTTAAAAACATTGTATTTAGCCAAAAGATTTTCTCCGGTAGGATTTGCTTTTGAAGTTTCATAACCTGCCGCTTGTCTTATCCAACTGTTTAAAGACAGATTTATGATGTCATAGGGAGCTGAAACTCCTTTTTTTAAAATAGCACATTGATACAATCCTCCATTAAGACTTGGCATTAGCCTAATTGCAAAAAAGTATTCTTTATTCAATTCACTTTTGTCACCAAATTTTTTATTAATTTGTGAGAAAGAAAAGTTAAAACTAAATACAAATAATATAAGAAGAATTTTATTCTTCATTTTCATTTTTTTAATTATAATATTTGCAAAATACGTGCAAAAGTTTTTAAAATTCGAAAATTCAAAATTATAATTTGCTTTTTTTCTTACATATTTACTATTTTTTATACTTTTACATTCTTAATTATCAAATATAGAAATGAAAATAAATATAATAAAAAAAGAAAAAATAAAACCAAAAGATACCCTTGTTTTTATTGACAAAAATATTGATTATAAGTTTCATTTAATCAACGAAAAACAACAGAAATTTATTATTAATGAATTTAAAGCTGATAAAAATATAGTTGAAATTAATAATTATGACAATTTTTTTTGGTTTTTTAATTTTAAAAATGAAACTATTGAAAAAATTAGAACTTTCGGGAGTAAACTAAGTTCACTTATAAATAAAAAAAAGCTAAAATCAATTACAATAATTGATACAGGAAAAAGCAGAGAAGAACTTATTGCATTTATTGAAGGAATTATTTTAAGCAACTATCAATTTCTAAAATATTTTAGAGACCAAAAAGATAAAGTTTCGCAACTTAATGAAATTAATGTTATTTCTAAAAACGTAAGTTCTAAACAAATTTCTGACATACAGGCAGTTACAGAAGGCGTATATAATGCTCGTGATTTAGGGAATGAACCTTTTTCCGGATTAAATTCTGTTCAGCTTTCAGAACAAATTGAAAAATTAGGTAAAAAAGCAGGCTTTAAGGTTGAAGTATTATATAAAAAAGAAATTGAGAAACATAAAATGGGCGGATTGCTTGCTGTTAATAAAGGCAGTAAAATTTCACCAACTTTTTCAATACTAAAATGGGAACCTAAAAATGCAATAAACAACAAACCATATGTTCTTGTTGGCAAAGGTTTAGTTTATGATTCGGGAGGTTATAGTTTAAAACCTACAAAAAATTCAATGGATTTAATGAAATTGGATATGGCAGGTGCAGCCTCTGTTATTGGAGTGATGTATGCAATTGCAAAAAATAAACTTCCTGTAAAACTTATTGCTTTAATTCCTTCAACTGATAATCTTGTTAATGAAAATGCTTATGTTCCCGGAGATGTTATCAAAATGCACAATGGACTATTTGTTGAAGTTTTGAATACAGATGCAGAAGGAAGATTGATACTTGCAGATGCACTAAGCTATGCGCAAAGCCTTAATCCTGAGCTTGTTATAGACTTGGCAACTCTTACCGGTTCTGCTGTTGCAGCAATCGGAACACAAGCCGCTGTAGTTATGGGAACTGCAAAAGACAAAGATTTTAATAAACTAATTTCGAGTGGAAACAATGTTTATGAAAGAGTGGTAAGATTTCCGTTTTGGGACGAGTATAAAGATATGCTAAAGTCAAGCATTGCCGACATAAAAAATATAGGAGGAAAAGAAGCTGGTGCAATTACAGCCGGTAAATTTTTAGAATATTTTACAGATTATCCTTGGATTCATATTGATATTGCAGGACCTTCAATTTTGAGCAAAAAAAACTCGTACAGAACTGAAGGTGGAAGTGGATATGGAGTAAGATTATTATATGACTTTTTTAAGAATATTAAATAAAAATTAAGAAATATCTTTTTTCATGCTGATGTTTTTTTTAAAAATTTTAAAATACAATGGAAGTAAACGAAAATAAAATAAAAGTAGGTATTACACACGGCGATATAAATGGAATAGGTTACGAAATCATTATAAAGACATTGCTAGACAAAAGAATTAATGATTTATGCACTCCTATTGTTTATGGCTCTCCTAAACTTGCCGCATATCACAGAAAAGCTATAAATGTTGAAAATTTTAGTCTTAACATTATAAAAACTCCGGAAGAAGCAAATCCTAAAAGACCTAATGTTATAAATTGTGTTAATGAAGACACTCGTATTGAATTAGGAAAATCTACACCGGAATCCGGTGAAGCTGCATATTTTTCTTTGGAGAAGGCCACAAAGGATTTAATTGATGGAAAAATTGATGTAATTCTTACTGCTCCAATTAATAAAAAGAGTATTAATTCAGATAAATTTACTTTTCCCGGACACACAGAATATTTTCAGTCTAAAACTAAAACAGATGAAGTTTTAATGTTAATGCTTGGAGAACAAATGAGAATAGGTGTTGTAACAGGGCACGTTCCTTTGAAAGATGTTCCTTCATTAGTAACCGAAGAAAATATTTTAACTAAATTACGAATTCTTAATAAGTCTTTACTTGAAGATTTTGGAATAAGAAAAGGAAAAATTGCTGTTTTTGGTTTAAATCCCCATGCAGGAGACAAGGGAATAATAGGAAAAGAAGAAATTGACA
Source organism: uncultured Chlorobiota bacterium (assembly GCA_947311445.1). Lineage (GTDB taxonomy): Bacteria > Bacteroidota > Bacteroidia > Bacteroidales > JAADGE01 > JAADGE01. Next base: position 10,742 of record CAMZKV010000004.1, read on the forward strand.
TTATTATTCCGGCAATTAACAAAGCCAGAGATGAAGGTATTATGGCTGTTGGACCCTATGCTGCTGATGGTTTCTTTGGTGCTGCAACATATAAAAAATATGATGCTGTTTTAGCAATGTATCACGATCAAGGACTTAGCTCTTTTAAAGTTGTTGAGTTTGATGCAGGAATAAACTTCACAGCAGGTTTACCCATTATAAGAACATCACCTGTTCATGGCACTGCATTTGAAATTGCAGGACAAGGAATTGCATCTCCGGATTCATTTAGAGCGGCATTATATACTGCAATTGATATTTTTAGGAACAGAGAAAGGTACAAAGAAATGAAAAAAAATAAATTATAGTTACTCCTTCAACTTGTAAGTTGAGATGCAGCGATGTTAATAAACAGAGAGTTTGTATTAGCTATCTTTCAGTTATTTAGTAACATTGCACACCAACTACCTGCCTGTTTTTCAATTAATAAGGATTTAATCGGAGGTTTTAAGGGTTTTAAATTAAGCTGAAATGCCAATAATTATAACATATACACTTTGGATTTCATTTGCTATCCAAATTTTCTTTTTTGTTTACTTTTATATTCGTGTACTTTTTAAAAATAAAAAAAATCAATCCTTATCTTTAAACAAACCGGTTTCAGTTATTGTTAGTGCAAAAAACGAAGAAACTAATTTAAAAGATTTTCTTCCAAAAGTTCTGAACCAAAATTATCCTCTTTTTGAACTTGTTGTTGTAAACGATATGTCTAATGATGGAACTGATGATGTTTTAAATTCATTTTATCAGAAAAATAAAAATATTACTATAGTAAAAATTGATAAAAAATTAAAAGAGAAAGGAAAAAAAAATGCCCTTACTGCCGGAATAAATGCTTCAAAATATGAATACTTATTATTTACAGATGCTGATTGTTATCCTGTTTCAAAAAATTGGATTAAATCTGTTATGTCTTCCTACAAAGAAAAAACTGAAATTATACTTGCTTATGGTGCATATGAAAAATCATTAGGTTTATTAAACAAATTAATTAGGTACGATACTTTAACCATTGCCTTAAAATATATGTCTTTTGCATACGCAGGTTTGCCATACATGGGAGTTGGAAGAAATTTATCTTATAAAAAATCTGTTTTTTTAAAAAATAAAGGTTTTCAATCGCATAAGCATATAAAATCCGGTGATGACGATTTATTTGTTAATGAAGTTGCAACAAAAACGAACACAGAAATTGTTATAGATTACGAAAGTGTTACCGTTTCTGTTCCCAAAAAAACGTGGAAAGAATTTATTAAGCAAAAACAAAGACATCTTACAACAGGTTTTTTCTACAAAAATGTTCATAAATTATTATTTGGATTTGAAAGTGCATCGTTTTTCTTTTTTTATTTTTCAATACTTTACTTTCTTTTTTTGAAAAGTTCAATGTTTTTGATTGTTTTATTATATCTTATAAGGCTTGGTTTTCAGGTGATTACAAACATTCTTTTTTCTAACAAATTAAAAGAAAAGAAAAATTTAATTTTTATTCCTATATTTGATGTTTTAATACCGATTGTAAATCTATATGCCATAATTAGTTATAAATTCACTAAAGAAACAGAATGGAAATAAGTCCAAAATTTTCGGATAAGGCAAAAAGAGACTATCTTTTGATTGAAAAAGCAAAAGACGGAAATCAGTCTGCTTTTTCCAAATTGTTGGGTTATTATAGGGAATCTTTATATATAATGTTGCTTAGATTGGTAGGGTCAAAAGAAGATGCAGAAGACTTAACCATTGAAACTTTTGAAAAAGCATTTAGGAAAATTGATAATTACAAACCTGTTTACGCATTTAGTACATGGCTTTTTAGAATAGGTACAAATCATGGAATTGATTTTATGCGTTCTAATAAAAAACGAATTAATGAAGTTTATATTGAGAAAGAATATGAAGCTGACACACAAAAAAAATATATAATTAAAGAAAAAGGGCTTAATCCGGAAGAAGAAATTGTAAGTCTGCAACAAAAAGAAATTATTAAAATCATTGTACATAAACTTCCAATTAATTACAGAAAAATAATTGTTTTAAGGTATTTTGATGAGTTTTCTTATTCTGAAATTTCAGAAGAACTTGAACTTCCTGTTGGAACTGTTAAAGCAAGGTTGCATAGATCAAGAGAATTGCTGCTGAGTACTTTGAAAAAACATAATATTCATGATATTAAGTTCTGAAATAAAAATACTTAAAGAGTTATTCCCCGAAATATCTTCTTTGCAAGAAAACCAGTATAAACAGTTAACAGGTTTATATAAAAATTGGAACAAGAAGATTAATGTAATTTCAAGAAAAGATATTGACAATCTTTTTGTAAGGCATATCCTTCATTCTCTTTCAATTGCAAAAATAAAACAATTTAAATCCGGAGATAGGATTTTAGATGTAGGTACAGGAGGTGGTTTCCCCGGCATTCCTTTGGCAATTATGTTCCCTGAAGCAAAATTTACTTTAATTGATTCTATTGCAAAAAAAGTAAAAGTAACTCTTGAGATTGCTGATGAACTAAAACTAAAAAATGTTTTTACAAAACAAATAAAAAGCACACAATTAGAAGGAAACTATGATTATATAACGGGAAGAGCAGTAACATCATTTCCTAAATTTTACAATTCTGTAAAACACCTTTTAAAAAAAAATATAGGGGAAAAGGCAATTATATATCTTAAAGGGGGAGATTTTGAAGATGAAATTAAAAGTTTTAAATCAATTAAGGTTTTTGAGATTTCTAATTATTTTAATTTTGATTTTTTTGAAACAAAGAAGATTGTTTTTTTAAAAATTTAGTATCCTAAAATCATTTTCATAAAGTTGCCTTATAATTCCATCAGCTAAGCCTGTTTTTGGTATAAGTATTTTTTTATTTTTAGTAGCTTCTAAAATCTGTAAATAAATTTTCAGAGCAGGAATAATTACATCAGCTCTATCAACTTTAAATGTATATTCCTTCATTCTTTCTTCTACTGTTAAATTTTGAAGATCATTATATAGTACTTCTAAATCTGAGTAGGACACATTTTTAGATTTGTATAACTTACTGACTTGGTTTATATTACCACCGGTTCCTAAAATAAAAATATCCTCGTGCATTTTTTTTATTTCAATTAGTTTTGTAATAAATTTTTCAATTTCTTTTTTCTTAACCTTATTATTTAGCATTCTAACAGTACCAATTTTGTAAGAATATGTCCAAAGAAGTTTATTGTTTTTAAAAATTGTTAGTTGTAAACTCCCCCCCCCCAAATCCGCAGAAAGGTAAGTTTTACTGTTTGGAAGCATATACTTATTAGTTTCAAAAATTAGTTCGGCTTCTTCCTTGCCATTTATAATGTCAATATTAATTCCTGTTTTTCTTTTAATTTTTTCAACAATTTTTAATCCATTTTCTGCTCCTCTCAAAGCCGAAGTAGCACAAGCTCTATATTTTTCAACTTTATAAAAATCTAACAAATTACTATATATTTTCATTGCCTTTATAAACTCTTTTTCCTTTTCTTTTTTAACTTTATTATAAAGGAAAACATCTCCTCCTAACCTTAAAGGTAATCTTACATACACACGCTTATTTAATACAGCATCATTATAATTGTCGCCAGGTAAAACATCTTTTATAATCAGTCTAACTGCATTTGACCCAATATCAATTCCTCCGTATCTTCTAAGTTTTGTTTTTATCACAATCTTGTTTTTTTGCAGATTTACAAACTTAAAATTTTATGTGAAAATATTTAAATTTTTTAATCTATTTTTAAGAAATTAAAACAAAGATGAAAATAATTATAAAATACTCTTTCAAAAAAGAAATTATATTTAGTTTTGCAATCTGTTATGGACCCGTAGCATAACTGGATAATGCACTTGACTACGAATCAAGCGATTACAGGTTCGAATCCTGTCGGGTTCACTTAAAAAATGAAAGCACCTTAAAAAGTCCCAATGATTTTAAGGTGTTTTTTTATTCTACTACAAATTTAATTGACTTTCAGGAAATAGAATATATTTAATTTTATGTTCGTCATTTATTATTCAATATTTAATACTAATATTTTTATATTTTACATTAAAATAATGTTAGAATATATTTTTTGAAAAAATAAACTTTTTTATTTCTTCCAACTTATTAAAAACTTCAACGCCGCAGGTTTGCAACCTTTTTTTTGTATGGTGTCCATGAGAAATTAAAATGCAATTTATTCCCATAGCTTTCGCAACTTCTGCATCATGTTTAGTATCTCCAATCATTAATACTTTCTCTTTTTTTAAATTAATCTTTTTAATAAGTTTTAAACCAATATTAATTTTACCACCGGCATAGTGGTCGTTTAGGCCAATAATTTCTTCAAAATAATTAAAAATCTTAAAATATTTTAGTTCGTTTAAAAGCTGCTCTTCTTTTCTTGCTGACAAAACAGACTGTTTTACACCGGAATTATGTATGTCTTGCAAAATTTTATTTACTCCTTCATGAAGTGATGAGGTTTTAAGACGTTCATCGTATATTTTAATAAATTCAGTACCTACAATTTCAAATGATTCTTTTTTAAAATCAAAACCGGTTTTTTCATAATAATCTTTTACAGGAAAATCAAACATTTCTCTATATTTTTCAAGAGTCATTAAAGGTAATCTTCTTTTTGAAAGCATTCCGTTAATTACTTCAACACAAAGGTTTGCGTCGTTTAATAAGGTTCCATTATAATCCCAAATTATATGTTTATATTGCATAAATTGTTATTTTAAAAGTTATTTTTGTCAACTAAAATTTCAAAAATAAATAAAATGAACAGAAAAGTTCTCATTATAAAAGAAATAATAACATTTAAAAAATGGTCTTCAAAATCTTGGAGTGTTTTTAGTTCTATAGGCAAACAAATAAAAATTGCATTATTACCTCTTTCTTATTTTCTTAGTTCTTTTTTAACATTATCTGCTCAAACAGATACAATTTCCATTGAAGATATTCAAATTATTTCAGCAAGAGTGCCTACTCTGCAATCTGAATCGGCAAGAGTAATTTATACTATTGAAAAAAATGAAATTGAAGCTATGCCTGTTCACAGTTTACAAGATTTAATTGAATATGTTAGCAATGTAGATGTTAGGCAAAGAGGAACAGAAGGCATTCAAGCAGACATTAGTATTAGGGGAGGAAATTTTGAGCAAATTTTAATACTTCTTAATGGATTTAAAATGAATGATGCTCAAACCGGACATCACAACATGAACCTTCCTATTGATATTGAGAGTATCGAAAAAATTGAAATTCTTCAAGGGCCAGGAAACAGAATTTTTGGAATTAATGCGTACAGCGGGGCGATAAACTTCATTACAAACACAGAAGCTGCAAAGAAACTTAAACTTTCCTTTTTTGCAGGTCAAAACAATTACTTCGGAGGAAACATTGGCTTATTTTTTAATCAGAAAACTTGGAAAAACCATCTTTCTGTATCCCAAAAAACTAGTGATGGATATCTTTCAAAAGATTCTATAAACAATACAGATTTTAAAACATTAAATATTTTCTACGAAACTAAATATAAATATAAGAATATTAATTTTATTATTCAAACAGGGTTTTCTAATAAATCTTTTGGGGCAAATAGTTTTTACACACCAAAATATCCTTGGCAATACGAAAATACGAAAACATTTTTTGCAGGATACAAAACCATAAAAAAAGGGAAAAAATATAATTTTGTTAAAAGTTTTTTTTGGAGGAGGCATCAAGACAGATTTGAACTTTTTAGAGAAGACAAATATATACGAAAAGGAAATTATTTTATAAATAATAAAGATACAGCAGGTTTTGGCAGTGGTTACTTTTATAAAAGTCATAACTATCATAAAACTAACCTGATTTCTAGTATTTTGAAATATGACATTAAAACAATTGCCGGAAAAACAGGAATAGGGGCAGAATATAGGCACGTTTTTATAAAAAGTAATGTTCTTGGAAATGAAATGGAACACACAATTGATGTTCCTTTTGAGAAATTTGGAAAATACACAAAAGACGCAGACCGGTATAATGTAAATTTATATGCCGAACACGTTTTTAAATATAAAAGTTTTTTGATTGCAGGTGGTTTTTCTTCAAACTATAATAGCGACTTCAATTGGCACACAGCAGGAGGAATTGATGCAAGTTATAATTTTACAAATAATTTAAAAATATTTACTTCATTAAATCAAGCTTTAAGACTTCCCACCTTTACTGATCTTTATTATGACGGTCCTATAAACAAAGGAAATCCTGATTTAATGCCCGAAACAGCAATAACTTATGAACTTGGATTAAAGTATAGAAAAAAAAGGTTAAGAATAGGTATAACAAGTTTTAAAAGAAATGGTAAAAACACAATAGATTGGGTAAGGCTTTCTGATACAGTTGATTGGCAAGCTCAAAACATTACAGAACTATCAACTTTTGGAGCTGAAATATCGGTATCATATATTCCTATAAAGAGTAAACTATTAAAAAAACTTTCCTTTTCATATTCATACATTAATATTTCAAAACAAAGTGGAAATTATATCTCAAAATATGCTTTGGATTATTTAAAACATAAAGCAATTTTTTCTTCACATCTTAAACTTTATAAAAGAATATATACAAGTTTTAATATTAGGTATGAAGACAGAGAAGGTTCTTTTGCAGTTTATAATTTATCCGAAGGAAAGTATATTGGAGAACAAAAATACAAAGCATTTATTATAGCAGATTTAAAAGTTTATTGGAAGAACAAGAACTGGGAAATATATTCCGTAATAAACAATATTTCAGATTCTAAATATTATGAGTTTGGTAATATATTAATGCCGGGCAGACAATTTAAGTTAGGAGTAAGATTTAATTTTAATCTTTAAAATAATAAATCGTTTCTTATTTTAAGAAACGATTTTAATTTTATAATAATCTATAAGTTTTAGAATCTAAAATTAAGACCTGCAACTAAATAATAGGGTGAGCCAATTGAAAATTCTGCATGAGCTCCAATATTATTAGTAAAATATCCTCTTATTCCAAAAGCAACTAATTGTGCAGCAAACCTTTTTCCAAGATAATCTTTTTCTAAGGTTCTTAATGTGGGTTTTAATGTTGGATCAGTTGTTTTAACATCAGTTCCCCATATTGTATATCCTAATCTCACTCCGGAATACATATCAATTCTATCAGAACTTCCATAATGAAATAAACCTCTTATAGCAAAATTAGATCTTTTTATTTCTGCTGCAACAGAACCATCTGGAATACTAAACTTATATTCCTGATGAGAACCTGCCATTCCAACACTAATATTTTTTGTAAGCATATAGCCATAAGTCAATTGAAGAACAGGAGTTGATGAATACTTGTAATCGCTGGCTGTTTTCCCTTCTGAATAAGCAATTGCCCTAATTGCAACACCAACTATACTTATTCCGGCATCAATTCCAACTGTTGATTTGTAGTCTTGAGCAAAAATGCTGTTATTTGATAAATTTAAAACAGCTATTGCAATTGTAAAAATTAATGTCTTTTTCATAATATTTTATAGTTAATATTGTGCTAATGTATTAAAATAAATATTAAAAAAGAAAGACTCACTTTTCAAAAAACAAAAAACTATAACAATTTTTGATTAAATATTAACGAATATAAAACATTTACGTACGAATATAAAATAAACACAGGCGAAAATGTAAATAGTTAAATTGTAAAATAAAAAACACTTTTTTTTACAAATAATTAAAATCCTTAAATATTAATTTAAAAACCAAAAATTATGAAGAAAAATTTTTTAAAACTTACTGCATTATTCTTTATTGCAGCAATTTTCACATTAACATCTTGCAAAAAAGGAGATGCTGATACTCAGTCTGCAGAAGACTCAGCAAGGGGTAGTTTTATTATGGCTGATGCATTTGCTCTTGGAAGCGATGGAAGAGGTGGTGGTAAAGCCTTAAAAAACAGATTTGATAAATGCACATTTACTTTTCATCAGTTAGATAATGGCTTTGAATTAACATTTGATAATTGCACTGATGATGATGGGATAACAAGAAATGGAACAATTAGATTTACTGGAGATGAAAATATTTATGATATGGAAGAAAGTGCTTCTTTTTTAATAGAATTTATAAACTTTACTATTGAAGATGAAGTTGTTGACGGAAAACTTTCTCTTAGTGTAGGAGCTGGAACTTTAGGAGCATTTTTAAAACTTGCAGCTACAAACTTAAAAATTACATACTCAAATGGAGAATATGTAAAATACAATACTGCTACTCTAAATTATGTTATCAACTATTTGAATGGTTTTAACATAGAGATTTCAGGAGCATCAGAAGGTATAAATAGAAATGGAGAAACCTTCTCAACAGAAACTGAGGGACTGAAAATCAATTTCTTTAGTACTTCCGGTGTATGTACATTCCCAACTGAAGGAACGATGACAATAAATGTTGAAGGAGAGAAAAATCCGGTAATTCTTGACTATGGAGCAGGAGGATGCGGAGAAATCAAAGTTTCGCAAAAAAGGCACAAAGACGCTACAATTACAATTTTCTAATAAAATAAAAATGTTAATAAGATAAGTTCGATATAAGATTTACTCCTCATAGTTTTAGGCACTAACATAAATTTTATATTGAACTTGTTTTGTTATGAAGCTAGTATAAGTTTCTAAAAATCAAGCACTTCATTTTTTTTGCTAAGATATGAATATAAAACAGGAGCAAATATAGAAGCATGCAGAAAATATCCTGAGAGTTTAATAGCTTATAATTTTATTTCTGAAAATAAAGAATAGAGAGCTGTTGCTAATTATGAATTTCTAATAAAATTTATTTATTTTTTCTCCTTTTTATCTCAGTAGAAATTAAAAAGAGTTCTCTGCTTGTTTGTCCTTCAACAGATGTGTTTTCTTCTGCTCTTCTGAATAAATAAGGTAAAACATGCTTAACCGGACCATATGGTAAATATTTAGCCACATTGTATTTATCTTTTGCCATATTAAAACTTATATTGTCACTCATTCCGTATAGTTGTGAGAACCAAAACCTGTTATCGTCAGAACTTATATTATTCTCCTCCATTAATTCTGCTAAAAGCAAACTGCTTTTTTCATTATGAGTTCCGTTAAAAATTGATACAATTTCTCTTTTTTTAAATGCAAATTTTAGTGCATTGTTATATGACATATCTGTTTCAGCTTTGTCTTTACAAATTGGAGACTCGTAGCCTTTTTCTATTGCTCTTGCTCTTTCTTTTTCCATGTATGCACCTCTCACAAACTTTGCTCCTAGATAATAATTCCCTTTTACAGCTTTATCGTAAGCCATTTTTAAATGTCCTAACCTGTCGTTTCTATACATTTGCCATGTATTAAAAACAATTGCTTTTTCTTTATTATATAACTGCATCATTTCTTCGGTAGTTTCATCAATAAAATTCTGATACCAAGAATCTTCTGCATCAATCAAAATAGGAATATCTGCTTCAAATGCAGCTTTGCAAAGAGTATTTACCCTGTTTTTAAAATTTTGAGCCTCTTTTTTTTCTTCCTCAGACATTTTCTCTCGGGCACTTGCTTTTGTTAAAACATTAGAAGTTGTAAATGCGGTAGGTTTAAAAACTGCAAAAGGAATATTTGAATTTTGTCCTGCATTTTTAATAGAATTTAATGTTTCTTCAAGAGCTTTATTTATGTCTTCAATTGATTCTTTCCCTTCAACCGAATAATCAAGAATTGCTTTTACATTAAATTTTGAAAGTAGTTTTACAGTTGGAGAACATTCAGTAATTGTTTCTCCTCCAACAAACAATTTATAGATAGTTGGTTTAACAAACCATTTAACAGGAAACCTTATAGACATAGCAAATTGAGTTAACACTTTTGAAATTTTAGTTATTAACTTACTTGCCATAACCCTATATAAAAACCTTGCTTTTATTAAATCAGTATTTGATTTTGAAACAAATGCAATTTCTGTATTTTTAAAATCAATATTCATAACGTGTTTTTAAATTCTTACAAAATTAATAATTTATAGTCTTTCTCTAGCAAAACTTTAAATATTATAAAACATCATTTTGAAAAAAAAAGTTAATTTCGCATAATCTTTTATGCAAAAATAATGATTGAAAACTATAGATACCATGATATTATTCATACAATAAATATTGCTTTTGATTTAAAGAAAATTATTAAAAATTATTCTTCAATATATCTTTTAACAGACACAAATTGTTTTGAAAAATGTTTTCCTAAAATTAAAGATGCAATTTCTGAGCAAACACATATATATATTATTGAAGCAGGAGAAAAAAATAAATCTTTTGAAACATTACAATTAATTTGGAGTTTTTTAATAGAAGAACATGCTAATAGGAGCTCGTTGTTAATAAACCTTGGAGGAGGTGTTGTTTCTGATATAGGAGGATTTGCGGCATCTACATTTAAAAGAGGAATAGATTTTATAAATATACCAACAACACTTTTATCACAAGTTGATGCTTCGGCAGGAGGAAAAAACGGGATAAATTTTAATGGATTAAAAAATGAAATAGGAATAATAAATCAAGCCAATAAGGTTATAATATCTCCAATTTTTCTAGAAACTTTGGAAAATGATGAATTTTTATCCGGTTTTGCTGAAATGCTAAAGCATTCTTTAATTTATGACAGAGAATATTTTGAAGAGTTAAAATCTTTTTTTTATTCTGATTTTAAAAAGAAAGATTTTAGCAAAATTTCAGAATTAATTAAAAGTTCTGTTCTAATAAAAGAGCATTTTGTAAAAAATGATATTAATGATAAAGGAATTAGACAAACACTAAACTTTGGGCATACTTTTGGCCATGCTTTTGAAAGTCTAATAAATAAAAGTGATAAACCTAATATAAAACACGGCGAAGCAGTTGCATACGGAATTGTTTATGAGTTGCACCTTTCTGTAAAAAAAGTAAATTTTCCCGAAATAGACTTAATTGAGATTTCTAAGTTCATTTTTGACATTTTTGGAGAATTTTCTATTGAAAAAGAGCAAAACAAAGATATTTATGATTTTATCTTGCACGATAAAAAAAATACACATAAAGAAATTAATTGTATTCTTTTAAAAAATATTGGGTCACCCCTAATCAGTAATAAAATTAGTAAAAATGAAATATTTGAGACTCTTAAAACTGTTAGTATTTAAATGTTAGTTTGAATTAATTTAATTTTTGGTATCTATTTTGCTAAAACTATTTATAAAAAAAAATAAAATATTATTTTAATATCCAACGTTAATATTTATATTTGTACTTATCTTAAAAACAGGTAAATTGAAAAAAATAGTCGGATTTTTATTGATTTTGCTATTATCATTGCAAATTGGAACTTCTCAGATAGCTCATTATTCTCAGTTTTATTCCACCCCAATGACAATTGCACCATCTTTTGCAGGTTTAACTGAAGCAAGTAGATTGTCTGTAAATTACAGAGATCAATGGCCTGCTGTACCTGGTGTTTTCAGAACTATGTCCGTGGGTGTTGACCATTATTTTTCTCGTGCAAAAAGTGGAGTTGGTATTTTAATTTTTAGAGATGTTGCTGGTGTTGGTAATTTAGGATTAACCGAAGCCGGTTTGCAATACTCTTACAAATTAAAAGTTGGACAAAAAAGAGGAAATAGAAATTCTGAATGGTTTTTAAGACCAGGAATTCAATTCAAATATTCTCAACGTTCTATTGATTTTGAAAAACTAACTTTTGGAGACCAATTGTTGGGGCAATCATCTACATCACATGCACCTCCTCTTTCAAATAAATCATATATTGATTTTACAGCATCTTTAATGGGTTATACTGATTTGTATTGGGGCGGTTTCTCTGTTGATCATCTTTTAAAACCAAGCCAGTCATTATACGGAGACCAATCATACAGAATGAAAATGAAATTTAATGTTTTTGGTGGTGCAAAAGTAATGCTGAAAAGACAAAAAAATAGAAGAGTCAGATACGGAAGAGAAAATGAAAATGTAACTTTTGCGATAAATTATCAATACTGGGATAAATTTGACCAATTAGATATAGGAGCATACTGGACTAGAGACCCATTAATTTTAGGTGCTTGGTTTAGGGGTATTCCAATTGTTGACAAAAAATATCAGTCTTTTAATAATATTGACGCTATTATTGTATTGGTTGGATTTAAACTTTCTCCAAATTTAAAAATTGGATATAGCTACGATATGACAATTATAAGAAATTTATTTAGTCATACAGGTGGAGCACATGAAATATCTCTTGTTTGGGAATTTAATAAAGGACTTGATAAACGCTACAAACACACTATTATTCCTTGTCCGAGTTTCTAAAAACATTATAAGATAAAAAAATGCGATTCAATAAGAATCGCATTTTTTATTTGTTTTGAGAAATATTATTTAATCTCAATTTTTCTTGGAGGCTTAATGATTTCCTCTTCTTTTTTATTGATTGTAATTTTTAAAATACCATCAATGGATTTTGCCTCAATTTTTTCAACATCTGCCGATTCAGGTAATGTAAATGCTCTTGAAAAACTATTAAATTGATACTCTCTTTTAGTGCAATTTTCTCCTTCATCTACATTTTCAATTTCTTTTTCTGCCGAAATTGTAAGAACATCATTTTCTAGGTTTATTTTGATGTCTTCTTTGCTTAATCCGGGAGCTGCAAGTTCAATTCTGAAATCTTTTTCTGTCTCAAAAACATTCACCATTGGAATTGTTGAAATTCTTGATTTTGTTAACGGATTAATTTCTCCTGAAAAAAAATCTTCCATCCAATCAGGAAAAAATGGTGAGCTAATGTCTCTTCTTACTAATGTCATAATTTCTATATTTTTAGTTAATAATTTGTTTAATGTTTCACAAAAAACATATCAATTCTAATACCGAATAAAAAAAATGACAAAAAGCAAGTAAAAAACAATTGTTTAATGACATTATGTCGCTAATATGAAGGTGTGGTGCGACATTTTGGCGTTTTATATAAGAATAAATTCAAAATAATTAATAAGAATTTGTTGGTAGAGTAGGGGTAAGGTGTCAGAATTTATTGAATTCTAGTAGTATTAATGTTTTTTGAAAATAAGAAAGGATCTTAAAGTTAATATCATAACAACAGGAATTGTGGAATAATCATATAAATGCATCAAAAATATATCGCTAATTATACTTAAAAACATTATAATTGACATTATAAGAAAGAATATTTTAAGGTAGTTTTTATTTCTATTTTCTTTTAATTTGAATGATGCAATTAAAAACAGAGGCATTGCCCAAACTAAATTCCAATTTTTAATTGTAGTACTGTGTTCAGTTCCAAACCATAATAGCAAAAGTATAACACCAACTATTCCGGAAATAAAGAATATTGCTTTGTCTAACAATACATAATATTTACTATTTTTATACTCTAAAAAACTAAAAATTAAAAAGAATAAAAATAAAAATGAAAGAACAAAAACTGGTCTAAGTATAGAATTATTAGTTCTTTTATTAATGTTTTTTGGTTCAAATATCATCAAGGTCTTTTTTACAAGTGGTTTTTGAGCTCCATTAATATTCAAAACTGCATTTTCAAACATAAAATTAAGATAATCGGGCAAGAATGTTGCTTCTTCGGCACTAACAACCTTGTCGGTTGGTTGTCCGAGTGCTAGATTAATTCCATAGCGTTCCCAATTTTTTCCTATTAAGTATTTATGAATTAAGTGTCTAAAAGTTTCATTTTCTTCCGTTATATTTTTAGGAAGCTTTAAATCATCTTTTAGAACATCTTTTATAACATCCTTTACTCTTGTTGCACAATTATCATAAAAAAAGTCATATCTATAATATTTATTCTCTGGCAATAAATTATTTTCAAGAAATAAGAAAACATCATCTTTTTGAGATTGAGACAAATCTAAAACTTGCTCTTTTATCCATCTGTTCTCATTTATATACGGAATTATAAAGTATTTATATCGACTTGCACTCAGCATATAATCCAATTGACCTCTTACAAATTTGAGATAAAAGTTAGGAGTTTCAAAATTAAAGGTTCCATAATTATATACTTTATCTATTCTTAATGCCGGATCTTTTATTCTAATTGCTGAATGTCCAAAGGTGGAGTATAAATCATCTCCAGGGGCACAGGTTAAAACGCTAATTTCTGCATAATTAGATAAACTTTGAGATTTAAGATTATAATCATTAAGAAATAAGAATATTATTAATACTAAATAAAATGCCTTTTTAACCATGAAAGAAATATTAATTTATTGAGTTATAAAATTGTAAATATCAAAACTCCAATTGCAAGGTAAATAAATAATCCAATTATATCATTTACTGTGGTAATAAAAGGACCAGTTGCAAGTGCAGGGTCAATTTTAAAACGATGCAAAGCTAAGGGAACAAAAGTTCCAAAAACTGATGCAAATATTATTACAATAAACAAAGAAATGCTTACTGTTACTGTTAAGGCAAAAGATGAAGAAAAGAAATAATTATAAATAAAAATTACACTTGCAAGAACTGTTGCGTTTATAAAGGAAACAGAAAGTTCTTTTATAATTTTTTTTAAAGTGCTATCAAAACCGGGGTTTCCACTTGCCAGTCCCTGAACAACAATGGAAGAAGATTGAACTCCAACATTTCCCCCCATTGCTGCAATAAGCGGAATAAAAAATGCCATTGAAGCATGAGATGCAAGGTGACCTTCGTATGATCCAAGAATAATTGCTCCTAATATACCCCCAAAAAGACCAATGAAAAGCCAAGGAAGTCTTGCTCTTGTTAGTTGCCAAACTTTATCACTGTGCTCAACATCTTCTGTTAAACCAGACATCATTTGATAGTCCTTGTCTGCTTCTTCACGCATAACATCAACTAAATCATCAAATGTTATTCTGCCAAGTAATCTTCCAATATTATCAATAACAGGTAAAGCTACCAAATCATATTTGTCAGACAAATTTGCAACTTCCTCTGCTTTCATATCTGCTTTAACAGAAATAACATTTGGCTCATAAATATCTTTAACTTTTGTACCTTTTGATGCTAGAAGTAGTTTTGCAAGAGAGAGTGCTCCTTTTAGAATTTCGTCATTATCAACAACATATACATAGTATATTTCGTCAACTTCTTCAACGCTTTTTCTAATTACTGAAATTGCATCTTCAACTCCAGCGTCAATATTAACAGTTATAACTTCCTTTCCCATTAAACCACCGGCAGTATCTTCATCATAAGATAATAAATCTACAATATCACCTGCTTGGTCAATATCTTTTATTTTTTGAAGAACTTCTTCTTGTCTTTCTTCCGGTAAGTCTGCAATAACGTCGGCTGCGTCATCCGAGTCCATATGGTCAATAAATCTAGATGCAATAACATCATCAGGAAGGATTTTTAGAAATCTTGTTCTGTCATCATCGTCTAATTCTGCCAAAACATCGGCTGCTTTTTCTCCATCTTCTATAAGTAAAAAAAGATATTTTGCTTGCTCTATATTTAATTCGTTATAAACTTCAGCAATATCAACAGCATGTAGTTCATCCATCAGCTTTACAGCAGCTTTATTATCTTTTTTTTCTATAATGTTAATCAGATTATGAAGATAATCTTTTGTTAATTCAAAGTGCATAACAAATTATAATAAGTTAATTGATAAGATGGTATAGATAATTCTTTTAATATGTGTAATACAAAGTTAAAATTTTTATCGTCTTAGTAAAATCATGGTTGCTCCATATCCATATTCTTTAAAAGAAGCATCCTGAAACTGATATTGTTTATATTTATGTTGAAGTTCGCTTCTTATTTTAAGTTTCAAACTTCCACTTCCTACACCATGTATAAAAACTATTTTTTTATATCTTTCTTTTATTGCAGTTTTTATTTCGTTATGAAAAGTATCTAATTGTAATTGAAGTTTATCGTGGTCAGACATGCCAGTTTCATCATCAATAAGTTCTGTAATATGTAAATCTACTTCTTTTATGTTCTTTGGTTCTTGCTTTTGATATAGTCTGGGTCTGTTTATTCTTTTGTTGTTTGCCTTTTGTTCAATTACTTTTTGAATTTCTTCTTTTTTTAATTTGTTAAGAGCTTCCTGCATAGCATTTTCTTCAATAACAGGTACAATAATTGCAAATTCATCAAAAAAATCATTTTCTTTAAAGGCATTTTTTTTAAAAAACTTTGTTGCTCTTATTTTTATTTCAGAATTTAAAGGTTCTTTTAAAGAATATTTTTCTTTAGAAAAAAATAATATTTGTACAGTCGTAATTACATTGTCCGGAATTGAATTTATTTCTACAGTACTAATTTTTTCTTTAACATTAGGTTCTATTTTTCCTGTTATACTTTCATACTGTGTGCCATTTTTTTCAGCAAAATTATAATAGATAAAAAAATTGCTATCGTTTATCAGATAAACATCACAGTCAGAATCCCCAATTCTTTTTTGATTTTCAGGAACATATGCCAAATAAATATTAACATCAGTATTGTCTGTATATAACGGTTCTTCTTCATATACATTTTTAATTTCCGGAGGAATATTTACTTTTTGTTTCTCAGAATATTCTTCTACACTTATATCGGGCATAAGTTCTTCAATTAAAACGGGAATTTCAAAACCTGTATCGTTTAGAACTAAAGCAGTTTCCTTGTCTAATATTTTTGTAACTTTACCTCCTCCAATATCATTTAAAAATTTAATTGTATCTCCAACTTTTACTTTCATTTTTTTTTTTTTGCAAAAGTAGTTTATTTATTCTTAAAGTCAAAAAGGAAAAAGAGTAAGCAAAAGCCTACTCTTTTTTTTAAAATATAAATATTTGAATATTATTGAATAATTATTTTTGAAACTAAATTAATATTGTCATAACTAATTTGCAAGAAGTAAACCCCTTTATTTTTATTAAAATCAAGAGTATGCTGTTTAATTTCTTCAAAATATTTATCGTAGATTAATTTTCCTGTTATATCAATAATTGAAATCTTTACGTTTTTAGTTTCTTTTGGGAAACTAATATTGAAAATTCCATTATTTGGGTTTGGATATACTTTGATTCCTGTTTCCTCTATATTTTCAATATTAGAAGCAACAAATAAAACAGCAATATCACTAGTTTCAATGCCACAATCTCCAGATACAACAACATCGTAACTCCCTCCATCTGAGGTCTGAACATTATTAAGTGTTAAAGTATTTAAATTTGTTCCTACATTTGAACCATCTTTTCTCCATTGATAAGATAAATTATCTCCTGTTGCAACAACAGTAAAATTAACATTTTCACCAATGGCAGCATTTATATTATCTGGTTGGTCTGTAATTACAGTTGTGTTTCCTAAGGTTATGATGACTTCATCTGAATTAACACAAACACCATTTGTAATTGTCCAAGAAAGTGTTAGAGGAGATGTTGTTATATTTATATCAGAATTGTATAAATTAACATCTGAAATGTTTGCATTTCCGGAAACAACTGCCCAAACCCCTGTTCCGGGAGAAGGGTTATTACCTGAAAGTGTATAATTTGCATCACATGTATTTTCATCATTTCCTGCATTTGCTATTATTAAGTTATCAACACTAATTTCAATTGTTTCGCAAGAAGAGTTTGCACATGAATTTTCCCATCGTCCATAATAAGTAGTTGTTGTTAATGGGCTAACAGACAAATAATTACCGTTCCCAACAAGAGTTCCTCCGCAAGATGTTTCGTACCATCCAAAAGTATTTCCTGAACCTCCCGTGTATGATAAAATTGTAGATGTTCCTGAACAAACTGTTGTTTCGGTAGCCGAAACTAAACTTGGTGGGACTGAATTTGATAAATCATTAGTTAATGTTGCAGAAGCAGATAAACTTGACATAAAACCGTTTTTTTCAACTTGTCCTTTATAAATTCCATCGTTTAATCCTGTAAAATCATGAGAATTTGCATCTCCTGTCCAATCTAAAATAGGATTTCCTGCATCGTCTCTTAAATAAAATGTTTGGGTGCCACTTCTTGAAGAATTAACAGTTATAGTCCCTGTTCCTGTACCGCAGCCAGGCAATGCACTAATAGTGGCAACAGGTGTAATTGAAGTTCCGGTTAAGACAAAATTATCAATATTCCATCCACAGAAAAACCAGCTTCCATCTGTTACTCCAATTGAATATCTTATTTGGACACTTGCCTGTTCATCGGCATATGCAGAGATGTTAATTGTTTGGTTGCTCCATGCGTTTTCCTCAATGGCACTTGCATTTGTCCAAAGTTCTGTCCAAGATGATCCGTCAGTAGATATGTCGATATATGCATGATCATAACTTGGTTGTTCTATTCCCAGCCATCTTTGAAAATTTAATTCAATATTCTCAAAGTTTGAACAATCAATTACGGGACTTATTGCGTATTCTGCATGACTTGCTAAATTTGCTTCATAATCGCCAGAATTTGAACCTTGTCCGGTTAAATCAAGTCCTAAAACATTTGTTCCCTCAAAAGCTGTTGTAGGATCAGCGTTTCCATGTGCCCCTCCTAGTCCTTGCGGTGCATCTCTTTCCCATTCTCCGTTCATAGTCCAACCTTTATCTGTTTCAAAATCATCATTAAAAATTGTTTCTACAACATTAAATACTTTAGTTAATGTATCATTTGAAGTGTTTAAATCTGTGCCTCCGTTTGGTGATGTTACCAGTGCTTCAAAAG
Source organism: uncultured Chlorobiota bacterium (assembly GCA_947311445.1). Lineage (GTDB taxonomy): Bacteria > Bacteroidota > Bacteroidia > Bacteroidales > JAADGE01 > JAADGE01. The sequence continues at coordinate 29,501 of CAMZKV010000004.1, forward strand.
TATGACTTCCGAATGTTATTCCTATACTTGGAAAAACGATTTCAACTGTTTCTCCTGATACGATATTTCCTGTCCAATTATTTTCAACATATTGTTGAGCATCAATTTTATATTTTGCAGTAAAAGAAGTTATATCATTAATTCCTTTATTTTTTATTGTAATTGTTGGGGTAATGTTTTCTTCTGCAAAATATGTATCGGCAGGTGTGCTTATTTGAAGAAGTTGTGCGTCTAATGTTACAGTAGGAACATTAGGGTCGAAGCCATTAAGAACAGAAACACCTGAATTTGTAGGATCTAACCAATCTTTAAGTTGATTTGTTGGACTACCACCTCTGTCCCACGACATTGAAAATTTTCCGTAAAAATCTTGTGTTAAACTTGAGCAAGAAGCCCATCCTCCGTGAAGTTGTCCGATTATTCTGTGATTTTCATCGTATAAAGGAGAGCCAGAAGAACCTGGTTCTGTTGTAGTACCTCTGTTCCATTGCGTAATTTCCCAGTGAGAATCGGCTAAATAAGGAGAGGGGTCGTAATCTGATGAAACAGCAGGATTGTCATCAAAAGAAATCTTTTTAATATCTCCACTTGGATGATGTATTCCTACTTGAGCTGTCGGTTGATTGTCGGAATTATCCCAACCGGAATAATATACTTCATATTCGGCGGGAGGAGTATTGTTTAAAAGTACTAGGCAGAAATCAGAATCAGAATTTCTAGCAACTAGAGTAGAACCGGAAATTGCATCATGAGAAGGTGAAGTTCCTGGGTTTGCACAGGTTTCACTTTCCCAGTTAAACCAAAAAACCCAATCTGAAGGGTCGTTATAACAGTGATTTGCAGTTAAAAAATATGGAGTACCGTCTTCTGATGTGTTATTTATTAAAGCTCCTGAGCACCAATCGCTTCCACCACTTATTATTCTTGCAGATGCTCTTATATCATCAACCCATGGAGCTCCGTCAGGACAAGCAACATTCATATTACATGAACCAGAACCTCCAAAACCTTTGTTAAATTCGTTTGATCCTCTGTAACCATGAGTAACTCGTGTAATAATTGGGCTATATGGACTGTTAATTTCTTTTGGCTCATAGTATTCGATGATAATTTTATCTCCGCTTACTAATGTTGTGGCAAAAACTCCATTTTCTTGATTATTTTGATAATTAAAACCTCCAATTATATCAGATTTGTCTTCATTATAAACATAGAGCAAAGCTCCTTGAGATAAATTATAATTTTCAAATCTTAAATTTATAGTTAGAGCATTTGTAGATTCAATACCTAATCTCCAAATTTTGCTCCCGTCAGATAAGATATCATAGCTTCCCTTTTCTTTTATATTAATATGAACAAAAATGTTTTGTCCAAATCTAAAAGGTTTATTTTTTCTTAAATCATTTACTTTGTCTTCTTCTTTTAGTTTTTGAATATTTACAAATGGCATTTTTTCAAACTCAATTTTTGTTTTTATGTCTTTTTCTAAAAAACTTTTAGGCAAACCACCTACATTAATTTGAGCGTAGTTTGTAGTTATAGAAATGAGCATAGTGGCAATAAGACTTAAATAATAAATTTTTTTCATAGTTGTATTTTTTAATTTAAGATGTAAACATACAAAAAAAGATGTTATAAAACATAAATAATTGTATTTATTTTATTTGTTTTTATTCATAAACTTGGGATGTGAATTTATTGTAGTTTGAGCACTCGTAACAAAACCTAATGTATAAAATCGGTTAATTAGAAATTTATGATATTTTTTTATTTTGTTCTCATGTATTAACTTTGCAAAAAAATTAAATGCAGATAAAAGACATAAATATTGAAGGTTTTAATTACGAACTTCCAGATAGCAGAATTGCAAAATATCCATTAGAAAACAGAAGTAATTCAAAATTATTAATTTATGATAAAGGGAATATAAAACAGAAATTTTTTAAAGACATAAGCAAAGTTTTAGAAAATGATTTTTTAGTTTACAATAACACAAAGGTTATTCAGGCACGTTTAAATTTCAAAAAAAAAACCGGAGCAAATATTGAGATTTTTTGTCTTGAGCCTATTGAACCTGCGGATTATTCTTTAATGTTTCAATCAGTTAATTCGTGTAAATGGAAATGTATTATTGGTAATTTAAAAAAATGGAAAATTGAGGAAGTTTTTTCTACTGTTATAATTTACGGTATAAAAATAACTGTTTCTGCAAAAAAAATAAGGGCATTAGCTAATTCAAACATTATTGAGTTTTCTTGGGATAATTCTGAAATAAGTTTTGGAGAAATACTTGAGAATATGGGGCAAACACCCATTCCTCCTTATCTTAAAAGAAAGTCAGAAGAAAGCGATAAAGAAAGGTATCAAACTGTTTATTCAAAACATAAAGGCTCAGTTGCTGCACCAACAGCAGGTTTGCATTTTACGGATGAAATTTTAAAAGATTTATTTAATAAAGGAATTACTACTGGGCATATAAGTCTTCACGTAGGAGCGGGAACTTTCAAACCTGTAAAAACTAACAAAATTGGCGAACATGAAATGCATGCTGAGCATTTTTCCGTTTCAAAGAAATTAATTTTACAGCTTATAAAAAATGATGGTAAAATAGTTGCTGTTGGAACAACAACTGTTAGGACTTTGGAAAGTCTTTATGTTTTAGGTTGTAAATTGAACAACAAGAATAATCTTGAAAGTTTTAACATAAAACAGTGGGAAGTTTATGACATAGAAAAACGATTAAGTTCAAAGGATTCTTTAAATAATATTTTAAGTTATATGAATGAAAATAATCTTGAAACAATAAATGCTTCTACTAAAATTATAATTGTTCCGGGGTATAAGTTTAAAATAGTTAATAAATTAATTACAAATTTTCATCAACCAAAAAGCACTTTGCTTTTGTTAATTTCTGCGTTTATTGGTGAAGATTGGAAAGATATTTATAAGTATGCTTTTGATAATGACTTTAGATTTTTAAGCTATGGAGACAGCTCTTTGCTAATTCCAAAATAATTTTTTATTATCAGGGCAAACTCACACTTTGTTCAAATCTGTTAGAAGTATTAATTTGCTTTAAATCGTGTCACGTTTTAAGGTGTCACGATAACAATAATTTTTGATTTATATATTTTATTAGTTTCATTATTTTTAAAACCTTAGTTTGAATTGTTAAATCAAATAAATTGTGTTGAAAAATAAAAGTATGAGTTTGCCCTGTTTTTATTATGTGAATTTATTTAATATATTTGCCTTCCCTAAAACATACATACAAACAAGTTTTATCCAAAGTTTATTTTTTTTAAAAACACTTCAAAAAATACTTGTGCTTTTTTATTTTTAAATATTAGTACCTATTATAACAAGGCATTTGAATAATTTTTTAATTAAAATATTAGGTAATCCAAACAAATTTGAGCTAAAGCACAGAGTTTCCAATGCTGTTATACTAATTGGAATTTTTTTAGGAATACAATCTTCTATATTCAATTATCTTTTAGGCTTACCAGAGATTACAGTTACTGCAACCATTGGGACATCAGCAATCTTAATTTTTGCATATTATTTATCGAGAATAAAAGGAATATTTGAGATTTCTGTTTACATTTCGTTATTTGTAAGTTTAGTGATTTATACTCCTGTTATGTGGATTGGAAATGGCGGTTCTTCCGGCGGATTTCAATATTACATATTTGCTTATTTAACTTTTGCAATTGCTGTTATAAATAAAAAATCTATAATAATTCCAATAGTTTCATTCGTTGTTTTTTTGTCTGTTTTTCTATTAGTTTATGAATATAAGTTTCCAGAAAGAATATTTGATTATCCCAGTCCGATTGATAGGTTATTTGATGTAACGTTGAGTTTTGTGAGTGTACTTGTTGGGGTTTCTTCATTGTTTTTTATTTACACAAATTTATATAAAAAAACAAATTCGATACTTGAAAGTACAAATAGAGAGTTAAATAAGCAAAGGCAAATTCTTGAGAATCAAAATGAATATATAAATGATGGTATTTTATATGCTCAAAAAATACAAAAAGCTGTTCTTCCATCAATAGATATTATTAATAAAAATTGTAAAGAAAACTTTATTTTTTATCTTCCAAAAGATAAAATTAGTGGAGATTTTTTTTATTTTACAAAAAAAGACAATAAAATAATAATTGCAATTGCAGATAGTACCGGGCATGGAATTCCTGGTGGTTTTATGTCTATGCTGGGTTTAACAATGCTTAAGGAAGTAATTGATAATTACGAAAATGAGAATCCTGCTAAAATTTTAAATATTTTAAGAGAAAAGATAATTGTTTCCCTAGACCCAAAAAACAAAAGACCAATTACAAATGATGGCTTTGATATTGCTTTAAGTATTATTAATACTAAAACAAAACAACTTAATTTTGCGGGTGCTAATTTACCTTTATTACTTATTAGAAATAATAAGATTACATATTTTAGTTCCGATAAGATGCCAATAGGAACTTTTATTTCTATGCCAAATTTTAAGAATCAACATTTTGACCTAAAAGAAAATGATACGATTTATATGTTTACTGATGGAATAATTGATCAATTTGGAGGGAAAGCAAATAAGAAATTTACATTGAACAGGCTTCAAGAATTATTAATTAGATATTCTGAGGAACCTCTTAGTTTTCAAAAAGAAAAAATTAAGAAGGCTTTAAGAAATTGGAGAGGCAAACAACAAAAAACTGATGATGCCCTTATTATGGGTGTTAAGGTTTTCTGAAAAAACCCATAATATTTTGTATTCTGTAATTTGTTTTAAAGTTATTCTAATGTAAAATTCCATCTTTTAGAAAATTCAACTTGAATTGCTACAAATTTATTAGAAACAAGAGTGTATTTATCGTCAATTAACTTTTGCAACTCATTGTATCTATCTTGCTTTTCTGTTGTATATTCTTCTTCTGGTAATTTATATATTTGAAGTTGTTCGGAGTATTCGTTCTCTAATTGCTCTTTAAATAGCTTATAAAGACTCATAGTTGCATCTTTAAACTCAGTTGTTTCATTAAAACCTCCTAATTCTTCAAGAGCTTTCATAGATTCTTCAACTTTGTTTTTTGCGACAATAATTGCAGGTTCTATTTTTGCGGGATCATAAGTTGTAAACGCATTATCTACATCATTGATAGCATTTATAACGGCAAGTTGGTCTGTAATTAATTTGTCATTATATTCCATTGCCTGTTCAGATGTAGGCCCACATTGCGAGAACATTAAAAATAAAATTAATGCACTGCTAATTGTTATAAGTTTTTTCATGTGTCAATTTTTAATTAATTGTAATGTTTAACAATTACAAACTTATAAAAAGATATTAATTATAAAATTATTTTGATAAATTAAGGCAAGAAACTTTAAAATACCTATTTTTGTAGAAATAGGTAATTTAAACTTTAAAATATATGTTTACAGATAAAGATTTAAAACAATTTTCTGAAAAAGGAGTAAGTGAAGAAAAAATAAATATTCAAATTGAAAACTTTAAAAAAGGATTTCCTTTTGTAAACATAATTAAAGCTGCAACAGTTAATGATGGAATAATTAAAATAAAAAATGAAGATATTGACAGTTTTGTTAAAAAGTATGAAAAAATATTAAAAAAAGAGAAGACTGTAAAATTTGTTCCGGCTTCGGGTGCTGCAAGCAGGATGTTTAAACAATTATTTGAATTTAAGGACAGTAAAAATCAATTGTTGAAAGAAGAGGATTTTAGTTCAGTATTTAATTTTTTTAAAGAAATTGAAAGTTTTGCTTTTTTTCCAGACTTAAAATCTGTTTGTAGGAATGATATTAATTTTAAAACCGATTATAAAGAAATTTTAGAGAATTTATTAGAACCAATAGGTTTAAATTATGGTAATTTACCAAAAGGCTTGTTAAAATTTCATAAATATAAAAATACATCAAGAACTCCGGCAGAAGAACATTTAGTTGAAGGTGCCGAATATTCTAATTCTGGCGGGAAAGTAAACATTCATTTTACAGTTTCTCCAGAGCATCAGGTTGGATTTGAAAATCATATTAATGAAATTAGGCATATATATGAAGGAAAATATAATGTTGTTTTTAATATTGAGTTTTCAGCACAAAAGCCTGAAACTGATACAATTGCAGTTGATTTAGAAAATGTCCCTTTTAGAGAATTAAATGGAGATATCCTTTTTAGACCCGGCGGGCATGGTGCATTAATTGAAAACTTAAATGATATTGAAGCTGATATTATTTTTGTAAAAAATATTGACAATGTTGTTCCGGAGAAGTTAAAAAGAGATACGGTAATTTATAAAAAAGCATTGGCGGGAATTTTAATTAATAAACGAAATCAAGTTTTTGATTATATAAAAAGACTTCTTAAAAACCCGGAAATTAGTTTGATAAATGAAGTTAAAAGTTTTCTTGAAACTGAGCTTTTTATTACTCTTGATAATAAATTTTCATTTAAAAATAATTTAGAAAAAGTAAATTATCTAATTTCAAAGCTAAATCGTCCGATAAGAGTATGTGGAATGGTGAGAAATGAAGGAGAACCTGGAGGAGGACCTTTTTTTGTAAAAAAGGATAGTGGTTCAGTTTCTTTGCAGATTGTTGAAGGTGCTCAAATTGATATGAATAACAAAAGTAAAGTAAAAATTGTTGAAAATGCAACTCATTTTAACCCTGTTGATTTGATCCTAGCAGTTAAGGATTATAAAGGAAATTCTTTTGATTTAACTAGATATATTGATGCTGAAACAGGTTTTATTTCACAAAAGTCTAAAGACGGAAAAAATATAAAAGCACAAGAACTTCCGGGACTATGGAATGGTGCTATGGCAAAGTGGAATACAGTTTTTGCAGAAGTTCCTGTTTCAACTTTTAATCCTGTTAAAACCGTTAATGATTTGTTAAGGGAAACGCATAAAGCCTGAAAAAAAATCAATAAAAACTTACATTAATTTATATTACTAACTGCAGAATAAAATAAGAAGTTTTAGTGTTTATGTTTTTAAAAAGGTAATAGATATTATTATTATTTTTTAACTTCATATCTATTAAATTTAAATCGGGTTTTTTAGAAACATCAAATGCGTAAAATTGCTCAATATAATTTCGTATTTTTGCTAATCCGTCAGGATTTGTTTTGTTAATGATTCTTATTTTACTGCCTAATATTATTGCTTTATCATTTAAAATAAGATTTCCCGCAGTTAAATATATTTTTTTACCTTTTTTACTTAATAAAAACACGCCTCTACTATTTCTCTTTCTGGGAGTATTCCCATTTTGGTCTTCAAATTTATCTGCGAAATCAATAATATTCCTTAGTGCTTTTACTGTGAAATCAAAAACTTTCTTTTTTATTTCATTACCTCCAATTGAATGAGATTCAATTATAGGCAAAAGGTGTGTGAGATTTTCAAAGGCAAAAGAACCGTTAAAATTAAGAAGAATGTTATCTTCATTTAGTAAATCATGAAATTTTGATATCCTTTTTAGAGAAAATAATTTATCATTTACTACCTCTTTGAAAGTGTCAGAAAAAACTAATCTTATTTGAAAATAAAAATAAGAATATGAATCATTTATTTTTTTAAAATAAAAATCAAATCTGCCTTTTGTTCTTCTTGCCATTCCAATTATGCCAAGACCTCCTCCTCCTTTTTCAGAAATAATACCGTCAGTCATTTTTTTATGGTAAGCTTTCTTTAAACTTTCATTATTATGATTCTTTATTTCTGATAAGTATTGTTCAAGTTCTAATATATTTTTATTTTCAATTACATTTCCGGTACTAATAAATATAGAGTCTTTTGTTTTTTGTATAACAAAAAGGCTTTTATTGTCAACATCTTCATCTTCAGATTTATCTTGATGTCTTATTACATTTTGAAGAGTTTCAATTAAAATAGAAGATATCTTCTTCCTGCTTCCCGAAACATCTTTATCATTGACAAATTTTGCATCTGCTAGTCCTAATATACTTTCTGTTATTTTTTCAGAAAAATTGCCTCTATAGACATATTCAACGTATTCTTCATCAACTGATTCAGTCATTTTATATGCTAAATCAATTTGAGAAACATTTGTTTCCTTTTCTATAAAAAAATTATTTGAAATAAAATCTTTCATTTGTCTAATTTTGTCTAATTAATTATTGTTCAATAAGTTGATTAAATAATTATACTTACAATAATTGTTTGCTTTGCACATAGAAGCATTTGCTTTTGTCTGCAAGCAATCATTGTGCTTAAAAATAGTTATTCCCTTGTGCTTAAAAACTTTTGTCATGAGTGTTTCAGATATTAACAGTTAATATTTTTATTCTGCATTTATTATTTTACCAAGAAGATATTTTTTAAACATTGATTTTTTTCCATTTTCGTTATAAAAAACCCAAATTTCATTTTTTAAATCACCTTTATAATTTCCTTCTGAGGAAACGTGTCCGTTTTTATAGTAAAATTTCCATTTTCCTTCAGCTAATCCTTTTTTAAATTTTCCAATTTGTTTTAAATTTCCATTTGTAAAATAAACTTTCCAAATTCCTTCAAATTTTCCATTCAGGTAGTTTCCTTCAGAAAATATTTTTTTATTAGGGTAATATGATTTCCAATGTCCAATTCTCTTATCTTCATTATATTGCCCCTCTTCTGCAAGTATTCCATTTGCATGATATACTTTGTATTCTCCATTGATATGCCCATTTTTATAATGATAAACTCCGCTTAAAGTTTTGTTTTTATAAAACGCATAAAACTTGCTATTTAGTTTTCCGTTTTCATAAAAGCATTTCCTTTGTAAGTTGTTATTTTTATAATAAACATATAGAGTATCAAAATATAAATCACCTTTTTTTTTTCCTTTATAATTTAACTCTCCTGTATCATAATAGGTTTCAAAATAACCTTCAATTCTATTATTCTTATATGTAAGCAATTCTTCTTTTAATCCGTCTTCTTTAAATTTTTCAACAGTTCCGTGTAAAATTCCATTTTTGTATTGCCCTATAATTTTAATTTTTCCATTCAAATAATAAGTTGTAAGTTTTCCTTCGGGTAAGTTATTTTTATACTTGCCCTCTTGTTCTAATTCTCCGGTTTTATAATAGTGATAAAATTTACCATTTTTATTGTTTTCGTGAAAATGAATTTTTGATTTTATTTCTCCTGTTTTGTAATATAAAATCCAGTCTCCTTCCAAATTATTATTAAAGAAAATACCTTCTTGTAATTTTTTGCCATTTTTAGAAAAGAATATATATTTTCCATTCTTTATTGTGTCATTTGCTTTTATTTCAGCAAAATATTTTTCTTTTACACGATTATTTGTGTCAGAATAATAACTCACAAAACTTTTTTGGGCATAAGTTAAAATTGGCAAAAAGAATATATAAAAAGTAAGGAAAACAATAGGCTTATTCATAGTGTAAAACTATAGAGTTTTTATATTATTCTTTTTCTTTTTTCTTGTCAATAACTAAGAGTGTTTCTTTCAATCTTACTCCTTTAATTGTGGTAGCTTTGCCATAATCTAAAAGGGCAACTAATTCATATTTTCCGGGCATCATTGTCTTAGGCAAAGTAAACTGAACATTTCTTTTGCAATTTGGGTATGAATCTAAATAAATAGGGTCAAACCTTATTTCTTCGGCAGTAGTCATGTCAGATGCAATAAAAGTAACTTTACATTTTTCTATAAGTTGTCCTTTGTTTTCAATTACAGCTGAAAAAATACGCCCAATTGAGTCTGTACTGTTATTTTCTTTCAAATACTTTATTGTTAAGTCCGATTTTGCATCTGAAACTGGTTTTCTAAATACATGGACAGCAATTCTTCCACTTAAATTAATACCTGCACCAATAGCCGATTTGTCCACATCAAAACTAACTTGTTCTTTAACTGTTTGAATGTACATTATTGCCCATCTTGAAGTGTTGTCTTCGGCAGGAGATTCTAGAGTAACTTTTAAATTAATTTGTTCATTTGGATTTATCTCAAAAAAAGTTTTTTCAATTGTTATCCAGTCTGCACAAGAATTTTTAGAAGAATTTCTTTTCATAATCTGTTTATTGCCGTTCACATCAACCGTGAAATCCGCAAAAGTAACAGAAAAAGATGTTTTAAAATTTGAGTGGTTTTTTACAGACAATAATTTTGTTTGAGACTCTCCCTCATCAACGGTAAATTCCATTATAACAGGAGAAACCTCAAAGTCTTGAGAGTATATATTTTTATTAATATTAAAAAAAATTAGTATAAATAATCCAATGTATTTAAGCATTTTTTTGGTGTTTTTTATTAAATTTCTTTTTATTAAAATTTTCAAATTTAAAAAAATATATTAATTTTCCCAACTAAATAAACCAAAAAACCATATATTAATATTAAAACGGCACCATAGAAACACTATATTTTTCCTATTATAATTGAGAAAGCGGTATCGTTTAGAATTAATATTTATAGTTTTAATTAAACTGTAAAAATGAAAACAACTAAATTTTATACTGTTTTTTTGATAGTAATTTTAATACTCTCTTTTAATATTCAGTCCTTTTCTCAATTTTCGGATAAAGATAAAGAAAAATTAAATAAATATTTGGCTTCGGCAAAAGAATATCAAAAAAATGACGAAAATAAAAAAGCTGCAAACCAATATTACAAAGCCGGTAGATTTTGTTTAACTAAAGGGGAAAACAAGAAAGCAATACCTTATTTTAAAGAATCATATAAAATTTATGGGCAAATTAAAGATTTTCAAAATGTAATGAAAATATACAGTAATTTAGGGTTATTATATGCAAATTTAGACCAAAATGACAAGGCATTATTATATTTTCAAAAAAGTTTAAAAATAAGAAAAAATTTAGGAGATAAATCTCAGATTTCATCTGGTTTATTAGATTATGCCTATGTTTTGGCAATTAAGGATGATTATAAAAATGCAATAAAAAATACAATTAGAGCTCTCGATATTGCAAATGAAATTCAAAATCCAAAACTTCTTCTTATTAGCTATAGAATGCTTGCAGAAAATTACCAGAAAATTGGCAATGAACAAAAAGCTGCCGAATATCTTGATAAGTTTGCTTCGTACAGACAACACTTTAAGGAAACAAAAACAAAAGAGTTGGTAACAGAAGAAAGGATCAAATCAATTGCAGAACTCAGCATTAAAGATGCTGAAGCAAAAGCAAAACAGCTCGAATATGAATTAATGAAAAAAAACAAAGAGTTTATTGAAGATACATTAAATAGGGCTATTGAAATTCAACGAGCAATGATAAAAGCTAAAAACGATTCAATTGCACGTGTTGAAGCTATTGTAGAGCAAGAAAAAATGAAAAACGAATTAGTGAAGGCTGAACTTAACAGAGATAAAGCCCAACAAAGATTAACATTGATAATATTTTCCAGTATAGTAGCTTTTGTTCTATTTATTGCTCTTGTATTGCTTTTTAACATAAAAAGAAGAAAGAAACATAATAAAATGTTATCAATAACTAACCAAAAAATTGCAGAGCAGAATAAAAAAATTGAAATAAAAAATGAAGAGCTTACTAGTGCTTTCATGAAAATTGAAAGTCAAAATTATGATATAAATTCAAGTATAAATTATGCTGTTAATATCCAAAGAGCACTACTCCCTCCGCAAAGGAATTTAAATAAATACATAGACAATTCATTTATTTTTTTTAAACCAAGAGATAAAGTTAGTGGTGATTTTTATTGGTTCAAAAATATTGCAATTGAGAATGGAGATGAAATAATTGAAAAAACTTTTGTTTCAACAATTGATTGTACGGGGCATGGAATTCCGGGTGCATTTTTATCAATGATGAGTTATAACTTGCTTGAAAATATAATTGAACAAAAGAAAATTTATGAACCCGCAAAAATTCTTGATGAATTACATGAAGGGGTAAGAAAATCTTTAAGGCAAGACACATCTGAAAATAGAGATGGGATGGATATGTCTTTGTGTTGTTATGACAAAAAAAGTAACTTATTGGAATTTGCAGGAGCAAAGAACCCACTAATATATATTAAAGATAATAAATTAGATAGAATAAAAGGAGATATAAAACCAATTGGCGGGGTTATTTTTGATAAAACTGAAACAAAAAGATTTACTAACTATTCTATTGAAATAGATGAGCCAACAACGGTATATATATACTCAGATGGATTTGCTGACCAAACAGGAGAAGAAACAGGAAGAAAGTTAATGTCTAAGTTTTTTAGGAATCTATTATTTGAAATTCATAAAAAACCCATGGAAAATCAAAGAGATATTTTGAAACTTTTTTTACAAAAATGGCAAGGAAGTATTGAACAAACTGACGATATACTAGTAATTGGGTTTAAACTATTTCCAAATAATATTTGATATTTCAAAATAAACTAATACATTTACACATTAAAACTTAAATTTTTAAACCATTTAAATTCAAATAACATGAAAAAATTTACAATTTCAATTTTAGCAATTATCCTTTCAATAGGAAGTATGCTTTCACAACCAGTATCTGATCAAGGAATTATTCCTGTGGGGATTACTTTAAATTCAATTTTAAGATTAAATGTAACCGGAGGAGGAAATCTTGAGTATGTTATTAACACTATAGATCAATATACAAATGGTGTTGGACAACCAAATGCACTTTATCAAACACATTTTACAGTTGCTTCATCCGTTGATTTTGATGTAACTTTAATGGCAGATGCAACAGATTTTTTTGGAGTTGATGATGCTACGCATAATATTCCTTTAAATAATTTAGGTTATGAAGTAACTGAACAAGGTACAGGAACTCATGGTACAAACTGGGATTTACTAGCAGGAGTTCAACCTCTTACAAATAGTGCAGCTACAATTATTGCAGGTAATTATTTGGGAGCAGGGGCAGGAGACATTAATCAAAATCTTTTCACTCTTGAATGGAGACTTGGAACAGGAGAAGGTTCTATGAATGGTTCGTCTTTGTTAGCACAAAGTATTACATCTGATAGATATGTTGTAAATGTTATTCTAGAACTAAGTCAGCATTAACAATTTAAAATTAGAAAATTTGTTTTATTTCATAGTGATTTATTGTTCTTGATGAAGTATATAATATTTTTATTTCTGGTTTGTGGTACATTAAGCTTATCGGGACAAGTTACTTCAAGGTTAACAATACAGTCTGGCAGTAATATCAATTTTAATTTTCAATTATTAGATCATTATAATAATGGTGTTTCATATAATAATTGGACGCATTTGACTGTTTTTTTTGAAGACTTAGGGGATCCCTTACGCGAGTGGAAATTAAGTGTAGAAGCTACTACTCCAGTAATACAAGGAGATGCCGGAAACAGTTTACCGCTTAGTACTATTGAATTTTCCGTATCAGGAGACGATGCAGCAGCAACATACTTTAATGATGTTTCTCATGCTGTTTTATCTCCTGTTTCAACTAATTTGGTTGAAGATGGGCAACAAACAACTACTCCTGGTGTTTTAACTAATTTGTTTATTTCATATCATTGCGGGAAAAGCGTTTATGTTGCTAATAATTCGTTAATAGGAAAAACCCCAGATTATTATTATGCTGAAATTTTATATACTTTAGAACCGGAATAGTTTTTATAAAGAGCTTTTCTTTTCAATATTCATAATCTCAATTAATGACACCAAAAGTCAAAATTTTATTGATTTTTATATTTATTTTGTTATTAAATTCTGTTTCTTCTCAAACAGTTAGTAACGGAGGAGATATTGATATGAGATTTTTAAAAGATAAAATTGAAATTGAATCAGGAGAGTCTATTTTTAATATCTTATTGTTAAATAATAAATCTAATCGTGAGATTAGTTTTAATATTAAAATAAACACTCCAAAAGGTTGGTTAATAATTGGTTCTTCATACGAACAAATATCTCTTCCTCCAAATGGAAGTTTGTCGTTTCCTGTAAGAGTTAGTGTTTCAAAAAATGCAAATGGTGGAGTTGGATACGCAATAGTTGCAGTTCTTACTGACAATAATAAATCAATATACGATTCCGAATATTGTTTTGTCAAAATTCCGGTTAAATCTGTAATAAATGTTAAAACTAATAAAAAATCAAGATATTTTAACCACAATACTTTAAAATCCACATTTTTATTGGAAGTTGAAAATATAGGAAATATTGACGAAATTACTAATGTAAAAATTACGCCAGATAAAAGTATCAAAATTTTAAATGGTACTGATAATATTCTTGTAGAACAAAGACTTGTTAAAACAGGGGAAAATAAAACTTTCAAATACGAAGTTCAACTTAATAAAGATATAGATTATAAGAAATATCGTGTACACAAAGTAAATCTCGAAGTTAGTCTTCATGACTCTGTAATCTCAAAAACAATTTGGTTTAAGTATTTAGATTGGAAATATAAAAATATTTTCTCTGAGCTTAATTATCCTTTAAATATAGAATTTTCTGCATATGACATTTTTGGAAATAGTACCCCTATATATATTGGGAAAATTTTTGGGAATATTCTTTTTAAGAGAAAGAAAAATGTTGTATATTCATTTGAAAACTATAATCAAGACCCTTCTACCAATAACCTTTGGATTAATAGTAGAATGAAAATCGATTTTCATACACCAAAAACAAATATATTTCTTGGCGATTATACAGGAAACTTTGAACATAGTATGTACGGAAGAGGAGTATTTATATCTCAATCTATTGGGGAAAATATTAAAATTAAAGGAGTAGCTACCCGAAGATTACTTCAAAAATCAGAAAATTATGGACTTTCATATTCTCATAGTTTTCCAAGTCTTTTTACTTTTGAACTAGGAGGAGTTTATTCTCAATTACCGGCGTATAAAACTACCGCAAATTTAGGGTATGGTTTAATTAAAACTAGAATTTTAAAACAAAATTTAATGCTTCTTATTGGAAGTAGCCAAAGCACAAACAATCAATTAATAAAAAGAAAATCTTCCGGATGGGGATATAGATTAAATTTTGCTGGCAATGTAAAATCCATAAAATTCAGTCTTAGAAGCCATTTTGGAACTTCAAATTATTGGGGGTATTCAAAAGGTCGTCAATACACAGAAGCAAACATAAGCCTACCAATTTCTGAAAATAAACATTTTAGAATTCAATACTACAAACAAAAATACCAACCTACATATATTTCAGATAGTGTATTGCATGATGACAAGTTTACTAGTTACCAACAATTAAGACCCCAAATGATATACTGGGTTAAAAAAAATATAAGCATATATTTAGCTCCAATTTTTGAAGAGCAAACAACAAACACTTATTCAACAAATCCAGATGAAGGATATTTTGCTACTTTTTCAGGAAAAGCATATCTCGGTGTTAGAGTTTTTAACAAATTTTCAGATAATTCTTTTTCTTTATATGCTAAGTATGGATTTACTAATGTTTACAATTATCCTTTAGTTTTAAATACTATTTCATACGAAGGAAGAACAGCAGCAGAAACATTCAATGTTTCTGAGTTTGGAGCTAGTTTTATGAAAAAAAACTTTGGAGTTTATTTAAAATATAATATAGGACCATATAATCTTTCTCAGCAATTCTCGTATTTTTATAGCCATATAGACTCAAAATCTTTAAGTATAATACCGTATTATGAAAGAGATTTAATAGATAATAAAGTAAGGTTAATTTTAAGAGGTTCATATATAAATAATCTATCATCAAAAAATAGCAGGATTAATATTAATACCGGAATAAAATGGAATATTGGCAAAGGTTGGTCATTCAGATTTACAAATACATCATCAGTACAAAGAGTATCTAATAGTTCCGGATCTGGCTCATACAGTTCTACTTATTTTGAAGCAGGAATAAGAAAGTCTTTTAATATTCCTCAACCAAGATTAAAATACCATGATTTAAGAATTGTTTATTATAAAGACTATAACGGTAACAGAATACATGATCCAAATGAACCTGGTGTTACTTCTGTTCTTACTGACATTCAAAGAGCAAACCCAATTGAAGACAATAAAGACCCAAATTACAATGGAGAATTTCTTCCAAATGAACTATTGTCAAATCAAGAAGGACGTGTAGAATACAATAACATAGTTGAGGGAAACTATCTTATAAATTATACACCTCAAATTTCACTCGATAATACATACGAAAGTGAAAGCACAACATATAAATTTACAGCATCAAAAGATACTGTACTACAAATTCCTTTTATGGAAAGAAATAAACTTTTTGGAAGGGTAAATCTAAATAGAAATAAAAATTCTGCATTAGGAGATATTCCCTTAAATAACATAAAAATTATTGTAGAAGGAAATGATAGAACATATTCTGCTCTAACTGATAAAGAAGGCTATTTTGAGCTTTTTGTTCCAGTTTCAGATTATTATAAAGTGAAGATTAACAACATATTTCATGAACACTTCTCAATAAGACAAGCATATTATATTGTTAAATTTAACGGTTACAAAAACTTTGAAGTAAGCTTTGACTTTGATGAAAAAGAAAGAAAAATTTCTTTTGACGAAAGCGAATTTCTTATTGACGATGATGAAGTTGCAGATGATGACTTTTCATTTGACGACATTAAAATAATTAAACAAACAAACCTAAGAGGAATTACAAAAGATGCAAATTCATTAATGCCTTTACATGCAATTGTTTCAATTTTTAATTCTAAGACAAACGAACTAATTTCTGAAACTGCTTCAAGTAAAAGAACAGGTGTTTATTTTACCTCGTTTTTTGCCGGAGACAATTATTATATAAAAGCTAGTGCAAAAGGATATTGGACATATAAAGCAGATTTAAACATCCAACAAGTTACAACATTTGAAAATCTTAATCATGACATTCTATTAAATAAAATATTTTTAGATGAAGAAATTAAAACAGATAATCTAAATTTTAAGTCTGAAAGTGCAACATTATCTCCTCTTGCCAAAGCAGAACTAGATAATATTGTAAATATATTATATTTAAACCCTTCAATACATATTGAAGTTTTAGGACACGCAGATAATGTTGAAGCTCTAATTCTTAATCCAACAACAGGCTTATCTGAGGCAAGGGCAACTGCTGTAGCATCATATCTAATAAAAAGAGGTATTAGAGAACATAGAATTAAAACAAAAGGTTTGAGTAATTTGTTTCCTAAAACAACTGACGACTCAGAAGATGGACGAGCAAGAAATAGAATAGCAGAAATTATTGTAACTGCATATTAAATTCTATACACAAAAGAAAATAATACAAACCTTCTATGAATGTAATAGTCTGATTTGTAATAGAATATGTCGCTGTTATTTATTTTTGTAAGCAATTCTGTATTGAGAATATTCTCGCCTGAAATTGAAAACTCCCAACTTTTATTTTTTGTTATGTAATATAAACCAACATTCAAAAATGAGTAAAAACTTTTGCCTTTATTTTGAATGTTTTTGTTAATATTATAATTGTAATCTGCCGTAAAAATAAATTGTTTTAAAAACGGAATTTCAATATTTGCAAAATAATCTGAATTTATATAATCACTTTTTTCATTACTTTGTCTGAAATTTGTAAAGTTTTGATTACTCCCAATTTCAAAATTAGTTGCATTTTTAAAGAAAGTTGAAACACTTAATTTATATTTGTGAGAAAACAGCTTATTTCTTGCAAACTCATCATTAATTTTATTTTCATAAGTTGAATATGTAAGTATATTATTAAATGAAATTTTGAACTTCTTTATGCGTTTTTCATAATTAAAATTACTTGAAACTATTTCTTTTGCTTTGCTAAATTGCTCATATTCCGAAATGTAAATATTTTCATTAAATTCAATTGAAATTTCAGTAGGTTTTATTTGCCTTGAATAATTTATAAACAAACGAGTATTTGAAAATGAAAAATTATTAAAAAACATATAGTTTAATGAAAAGCTATGATACAAACTAGATTTTAATTTGCCATTTCCAAAATTAAGGCTGTTGTATGATGAGAAAGTGTATGCTTCTGATAATTTTGAAATCTCAGTAAATTTAGGAGACGCATTATAAGTAAAACTTATATCTTTTGTTTTCATAAAACTATATTTCAGAAAAATATCGGGAGATATTATTGTTTGAATATCAGAAAAATTGTTTGCTTTTTGTTTGTTTGTTGAAATAAAATGATGAAGTTTAATACCTCCCGATGCTGTTAATTTTTTCTTTAAAGTTTTGTATTTAATACCAGAATAATAATATTGTAATTCCTTTGTAAGTATATTTGAAAATTTAGATTTTTCAGGTATCAAAGTATCTTTTTTACTTGTAAATTGCTTTGTGTTAAGTATTAATGTGTTTGTTGCATAATCACTTCCAAAATTTATTCTTATATTATTTTGCTTGTTTAACAAATATATAAATTCTGTTTTTCCACTAAACTCATTTCCCGAAATATCTTTAATCTGATAAAAATGTAAGTTGTTTGTTTCTGCAAATTCGTTAAATTTAAAATTGTTATTTTCTGAATAAAACTCTGTGTTTAAATTATTATCAAAATACTTATGCCTTAAATTTATTGAAAAAATACCATTATCTCCAACAGAATAAAATAAATTAAAATTCTGCTTTAAATCATTTATATTGCTATTTTTTAGTGTATTAGTTTTTCCTAAATTACTTGAATAAATATTATCTGAAAAATTAGCATCACTATATTTTCCATATAAATTATAATCTAAAAAAACTTTATAGTTAGGCTGATAATTAAGTCTTAAATTGTATAAAGAAAATAAACTGTTAATATTTGAAATTGAATTTAAAGTTTCTGAATTTAAGTTCGTAAAATACTCTTTATTGCTGTTTTCTTGCATTAAAATATCATCAACATTTAAAATAGCAAAACCACTGACTGACAACTTTTTACTAAAATTATGATTTATGTTTAAAGCTCCAAATTTTGGATTTATTTTCTTTGCTTTGTTGTTAGGTAAAAACATAAAACCGAGTTCATCCGAGTTTATTGAAAAAGTTCCGTTGCTACTGCTAAGTAAGTTTGAAATACCTCCTGAAAAGCGTATATAATCCTGAAAAGTAAAGGACTGCTTACCTGTATTATTTATATTCCCTATGAAGTTGACAGAAGTTTTAGGGCTGTAATAAAATAATTTAGGATTTAGCAGATATTTATTCTCATATCCTGCACCAGCTTCAATATCGCCAAACCAAAAACGTTTTTTTCCTTTCTTTAATTTTATGTTTATTACGGGATTATCATCGCTTGCATTTACCCCTTTCATCATACCAATTTCGCTGTAATTGTTCAAAACCTGGATTTTATCAATAACATTTGCAGGAATATTTTGTGTTGCAAGTTTAGTATCTCCACTAAAAAAATCTTTATTATCAACCATTATTTTACCAACCTTCTTGCCTTTAACTGTAACTTCTCCCGATTTTGAAACTTCCAAGCCCGGTAATTTCTTTAAAACATCTTCAAGTTTTTTTTCATTGCCTGTTGAAAAAGAGTTTGCATCATAAGTTATCGTATCACCGTTTACTTTTATTGGTTGGGTGTATGTTATTTCAACCTTTTCAATCGAGTATTCTTTTGAAACAAGAACAATATTTTTCTTAATAATTTTTTTATTTCCAGTTAATATTGGAATTTTAACTGTTTCATATCCAAGGTAACTTACACGCAATTCATAAAACTTATTTTTGCCTAATTTCAATTCATAATACCCTGAATTATTGGCAGTTGCATAAGTTACAATTTTATTATTTATAGTATCAAAAGCAATAATATTTGCTTCAATATATTTGTTGCTTTTATCTTTTACAGTACCTTTTACAACTGTTTGAGAAAGTATTGTTTCTGCAAAAAGAGAAATAAGCAATAATGTAAAAAGATATTTAACTTTCATGTTTTTAGTTTTATAATAGAAAAAAGTAATTAAGCTCAAGCATATAGATTAAATAATCACAGATTTTATCAGCGAAAATCTGTTAAATCCGTATTATCCCTTTTCTATTTACCCACTAATTTTAATCCGAATAGTATTGCCATCGTCATTTTGTCTGCCTCCTTCATACATTTCTTTCATCTTTTTCATGTGTTTTCTATGAATTTCATCAAACTCATCTTGCGAAATTTTCTTGCCCTTCTTAGGTTTTTCTATTGCAATGTTGTCTGCATTTATCTCAATTTTTCTTGCTTTGATTGAAACTTTGCCTTCATGTACTTCAAGTATTAAACCGGGCAATCCCCATAGTTTGTCAGGACCTGTATTTATCGGAATATCAGGAGCATACCAAACTTCAACAGTAGTTTTTATAAGGCTATCATTTTCAGCTGTTTCCTCTTTTTTGTATTTTGCTTTGTAGCACATATAGCCTAAAACTTTTTTTGTGCTATCGATTAGTTGCCAATTTTGTTTAATCAATTTGTCGGAGATTAAAAAACGTTTGCCAAGGCTTTCATCTATTTTTAAATATTCTTTTTCGGAAGTTGATTTGTAAAGTTTTCCTGCTGTGCCATCAAGTATCAAAATATTAATATTACCGTTTGTGTTTTCTTGGAGTTCTTTTTTTTGATAATAAATAGATTTACTATCTGAAAATTCAAGAATAAATGTTTTTTGAAATTGTTTTTTTAGCATTTCTGTAAGTGCTTTTTGTTGTTTAGTTGGCATATTGTTTCCAAGCGAAATTTTTGCATCTCTGTTAAAAAAATAAGTTACTCTCCCTGTTTGTTTTTGAGCAAATAAACTTGCGACTAAAATCAGTAATAACCCAATTAAAATTAGTTTTTTCATTATTGTCATTTTTTAATTAATAAAATCGAGACAAAAGTAAAAAGCAAAAAACAAAACTATGTTAATGCGAGGTTAATGCAGGTTAAACTTTGTTAATGAGAATTTTAATTGTTTAAATTTGTGCAGTTATGAAGAAAAAAACTTTTATAATAATTATTATTCTAATGAGCATTGCTCTTACAGGAATTATTCTTGTGCAAATTATGTGGGTAAAAAATGCAATTGAAATTAAAGAAAAACAATTTGAACAGAATGTTTTTGCTTCATTTAAAAATATTATTCCAAAACTAGCAACCAAAACTGTACTTATAAAACTAAATGCAGAACTACTTAAATTTGACGAAAGTTTAGAGACAATCATTAATTTATCTGATGATAATGAAATGAAAAGAGTTACAGTTTTTGCATTAAACACTAATGATAGTGTAAAAACTAATAAAATTACTGATTTAGATAAAATCTTTGAGAAATTACAAATTGAAATTGAAACAAATAAAAATCCTTTGGAAAGGTTAGATTTGAATTTGTTAGACACAATTATTGAAAATGAACTTTTAAATACAGGAATTGATTTAAATTATGAATTTGCAGTTGTACAAAACGATACACTTATTAAATATCAATCAGAAAAATTTAACAAGCAGAATATTAATTCAAAATTCAAAGCAAACCTGTTTACAAATGATTTATCCTATAAAAACTATTTTTTGCTTTTATACTTTCCGGAAAGTTCAAAATTTTTCTACAAATCAGTTATTTATTTGCTGTTTATGTCTGTGCTTTTTACTTCAATTATTCTTACAACTTTTATAATAACCATAAAAGTAATTTTAAAACAAAAACAACTTTCAGAAATTAAAACAGACTTTATAAACAACATAACTCACGAACTAAAAACACCCATTGCTACCTTAAAAGTTGCAATTTCAATACTTAAACAAGACAAATATATTTCTAAAAATAAAACCATTCAAATTGTTGAAAGACAAGGAAATCGCTTACAAAAAATTACTGAAAGAGTTATTGATAGCAGCTTTAATAATGCTATTGATATACAAGCCGTAAAAACAGATGCAAATAAGTTTTTTTCATCTCTAATTAATGATTTTAAGCAATCGATTAATAATGAAACCGTTAATTTTATTTATGAATTTCAAACAGAAAATAGTTTTTTTATCAATATTGATCAAACATATTTAACACCAGCAATTATTAATATTCTTGACAATGCAATAAAATATAACGATAAAACGGAGAAAATTGTTTCAATTAAAGTTTTTGAAAAAAATAATTACTTACAAATTGAAATTAAAGACAACGGGCAAGGAATTTCCGATAAAGATAAAAAAATGATTTTTGATAAATTTTACAGAGGATTGAAAGGAAATATACATAATGTAAAAGGTTTAGGGATAGGTTTGTTTTTTACGAAAAAGATTATTGAGTTACATAAAGGAACAATTAGTTTTGAAAGTAGAATTAATTTGGGAACTACATTTGTTATCTGTTTACCTTTTTTTAAGAATAAAATATAAATTGCTACATTGTTGTATTCTTACATTACTATTTGTTAAACAATGTAATAATGAAGCAATGTAACAATGTAACAATGCAATAATATGATAAAAATACTCCTCGCAGAAGACGACAAAGATTTCGGATATTTACTAAAAAAATATCTCGAAATGAATAAATTTACTGTTTTTCACAAAGAAAATGGTGAGGAAGCATGGCTTTTTTTTCAAGAAAATGAAGTTGATTTTTGCATTTTAGATGTAATGATGCCAAAACTTGATGGTTTTGAACTTGCAAAAA
Organism: uncultured Chlorobiota bacterium; assembly: GCA_947311445.1. GTDB lineage: Bacteria > Bacteroidota > Bacteroidia > Bacteroidales > JAADGE01 > JAADGE01. Next base: position 52,129 of record CAMZKV010000004.1, read on the forward strand.
AAATTAAAAATAATGACCCAAAAATGCCCTTTCTATTCCTTACTGCAAAAAATTTAAAAGATGACATAATAAAAGGATTAAAAATAGGTGCCGATGATTACATAACAAAACCTTTTGAAGTAGAAGAATTATTGCTGAGAATAAATAATATTCTGTTACGTTCTAAAATAGTAGATGTAAATGTTTATAATATTGGAAAATACAAGTTTTTTCCTGAAACTTTAGAATTATTATTTGAAAACGAAACATTAACTTTAACTGTTTTGGAAGCTGACTTGCTAAAAGTCTTGTTAAAAAATAAAAATAAAATAACAGAGAGAGAAATAATTTTAAAAGAACTTTGGAATGAAGCAGACTACTTTACCAGCAGAAGCATGGACGTATTTATTTCTAGACTTCGTAAATATTTCAAAAAAGATAAATCTATTGAATTTAAAGCATATAGAGGAAAAGGTATTATGTTGAAATATTTGTAAAAAATAATAACTTTGTATTTCTTAAATCCACTTTTTTTTTAAATTTTGTTCTTAATTTTTAATATTCAATAAAATATAAAGTTTTTATGCAGAAAAAAGATTTTAATATTTGGAAAAAGTAAATTTGTTTTCTATAATATAACTTTGAATTCTATACTAAAATTAAAAAGATGAGGCTTATACTAACAGTCTGAAAATCAGTTTATATAAACATATTATTGAAAAATTTATATATAAAAAAAACAAAATGATAATAATAATTTCCCCAGCAAAAAAGATAAAATCAAGTTTAATAAAAGATGTAAAATCTTCTCAAATAGATTTTTCAAAAGAAAGCAAAGAACTTATGAAATATATTAAAGAGCTAAGTCCCGGCGATTTATCTAAATTAATGAACATAAGTCCAAAACTAGCCGAATTAAATTTTGAAAGAAACATAAAATGGCAACACCCATTTAAAAGTAAAGAAAAAGGACATGCTATACTTATGTTTCAAGGACACGCATATCAAGGAATGGATGCAAAAACATTTTCAAAACAAGATTTTGAGTTTGCTCAGAAACATTTAAGAATGCTTTCAGGTTTATATGGAGTTTTAAAACCTTTTGATATAATTCTTCCCTACAGATTAGAAATGGGGACTAAGTTAAAAACTGAAAATTCAAACAATTTATATGAGTTTTGGGATAACAAACTTGCAAATAAAATTGATGAAGAACTTGCCGAGCAAAACAGTAATATTCTTATAAATTTAGCATCAAACGAGTATTTTAAAGCAGTTAATATCAAATTTTTAAAAGCAAAAATAATAACACCTGTTTTTAAAGAAAACAAAAACGGAACTTATAAAAACATAAGTGTTTATGCAAAAAAAGCAAGAGGTTTAATGTGCAGATACATTATAAAGAATAAACTTAAAAATTATGAAGATTTAAAAGGTTTTGATTATGAAAACTATAATTTCAACCATGAATTATCAACTGAAAATGAATATATTTTTACAAGATAGCAGAAAACTCAAATATTTTTAGTAATTTTGCATTTTAATATGAACAAAATGTCATACCAATCTCAACAGCTATTTTTCTTTAGCTGATGAGATTTTTTATAAAAATACCCTTCAAAAATATATAGATATGAAGAAATTAACAAAAGAATTCCTACACAGCTTACCCAAAGCTGAACTTCATTGCCATCTTGACGGCTCAATGCGAGTAGAAACAATTATTGAACTTGCAAAAAAACAAAAAGTAAAACTTCCGGAAGACGACCCCAAGAAATTAGAACATTATTTAAAAGCCGGAACTTGGTGCGATAGTTTGGTTGATTATTTAAAAGCATTTGATGTAACAACTTCTGTTATGCAAACGCACGAATCATTGAGAAGAGCAACCTATGAATTGGCAGAAGATAATGCAGCAGAAAATGTAAGATATTTAGAAATAAGATTCTCTCCAATATTGCATACAAATAAAGGATTGACTCTAACAGACGTTATTGACGCTGTTATTGAAGGCAAGGAACAGGCAGAAAAGAAATTTGATATAATTATTGGAATTATTGTTTGCGGATTAAGACATTTTTTACCGGCAAAATCATTAACCCTAGCCGAGTTGTCTGTTGCCTATAAAAATTCAGGTGTTGTAGGTTTTGATTTAGCAGGTGCCGAAGAAAATTTTCCTGCAAAAGATCATAAAGAAGCATTTTATTTAATTGTGAATAATAATATTAACACAACAGCTCATGCAGGAGAAGCATATGGACCGGAATCTATTCATCAGGCTCTACATTTTATAAATGCAAACAGGATAGGGCACGGAACTAGGCTAAGAGAAGATGGCGATTTGTTAAACTATATTAATGATCACAGAATTCCTCTTGAAATGTGTATAACTTCAAATGTACAAACAAAAGCTGTAAAGGATTTGAAAAGCCATCCGGTAAAATTTTATTTCAATTATGGCTTGAGAGTAACTTTAAATACAGATAACAGATTAATCTCAGGAACAACATTAACCGATGAATATTGGCTTGCAGTTAAAGAATTTGGTTTTACTGCACCTGAAATTAAGTATCTGATAATAAACGGATTTAAATCTGCCTTTTTACCTCACAACAAAAAAGTAGTATTAATTAAAAAAGTAATGAAAGAACTTGAAGATAAAGGTTTGAAGATTGTTAATGATTATATGTAGAATATTGCAATTAGTACAATAAAAATAGAAACCTACAATTTAATTTGTAGGTTTTTTTTGTTCGGTTTCAAAACAAAAGTAATACCAATTGTTGAGCAAAATATCAGATAAATAAATTAGAATATATTTTTCTTTATTGAGGCAAAAATTCTTTGCATAGCCATAGTTACGGAAATAATTTTTAACGAAGAAAAAGGAAAATAGAAATGATTTATATCGGGCGTTTTGCATGACAATTGGTATAAAATATTATCTTTGTATAAAAGGTACATAATCTAATATGCAAAAAAATAAGGCAGATTTAATTCTTTCAATAGATGCAGGAACACAATCCGTTAGAGCAGTGTTATTTAATTTAAAAGGAAATATTGTTGATATTGTTAAAACAAAAATAAATGCCTTTTTTTCAGATAAACCCGGTTGGGCAGAACAAAATCCTGAATATTTTTGGGAAAAACTTTCTGAAACAAGCCAAAAACTTCTTTCTAAAAATCCGGAATATAAACAAAGAATAACAGCGGTTACACTAACGACCCAACGAGGCACTGTTATAAATTTAGATAAATCCGGTAAGCCACTTCGACCTGCAATAATTTGGTTAGACCAAAGGCAAGCAAAAAAAACAAATAAACTTTCAAGATTAGATATGTTGATACTGCGTATTTTAAATATGAAAGAATCTGTAATACATGCTGTTAAAAACGCAGAATGCAATTGGATAATGCAAAATCAAAAAGAAATATGGAAAAAAACTGATAAGTATTTATTTCTTTCTGGATATTTAACATATAAACTTACGGGAAAATTTAAAGATTCTATCGGGAATATTGTCGGATATATGCCTTTTGATTATAAGAAAAAAGAATGGACAGCCAAAACACATAGAAATTATAAAATGTTTCCTGTTGAACAATCAATGTTGCCTGAACTTGTAAAACCTTCCGAAATATTGGCACATATTAGTCCAGAAGCATCCAAAGAAACAGGAATCCCTGTGGGTTTGCCACTTTTTGCAGCAGCTTCTGACAAAGCATCAGAAGTTTTAGGTTCTGGTGTTATTGAAGATAATGTTGCCTGTCTCAGTTATGGAACAACTGCAACAGTACAAACAACGATGAAAAAATATAAAGAAATAATAAGGTTTTTTCCGCCGTACCCGAGTGCAGTACCAAACTATTTTAATACAGAAATAATGATATACAGAGGTTTCTGGATGGTTGATTGGTTTAAAAAACAATGTGGACATCTAGAAACAATTCAAGCAAAAGAACAAGGAAAAAATCCCGAAGAATTATTCGATAAGCTAATTGATGAAGTTCCGCCAGGTTCAATGGGGCTAACATTACAACCATATTGGTCGCCAGGTGTAAAAATTCCTGGAACAGAAGCAAAAGGAGCAATTATTGGATTTGGTGATGTGCACACAAGGGCACATATTTATCGCTCTATAATTGAAGGATTAGCATATTCTTTGAAAGATGGTTTGCAAAGGACAGAAAAACGAACAAAAGTTAAAATAAGGAAGTTATTAATTTCAGGAGGAGGTTCGCAAAATAGAAATGTATTACAACTTACATCTGATATTTTTAATATGCCGGTTGAAAAGCCTCATACTCACGAAACTTCGGCATTGGGTGCAGCAATAAGTGCAGCAGTAGGTATGAAATATTATCCTGATTATAAAACTGCTGTGAAATTTATGTGTAGAGTATCAGAAACATATATTCCAAACCAAGAAGTAAGTAAGATATATAACAATTTATATAATAAAATCTATAAACGTATGTATAAAAAACTTCAACCTTTGTATCATGAAATAAGAAATATTACCGGTTACCCGGAAAAAATATAATGCAAAACAAAAAATATTCTTATTTTTGTATAATAAACATTTTAATTTTTTTTAATGCTCAAACAAAGTCTAAACCAAAAAATGTTGCAGAGATTATCTCCTCAACAAATTCAACTAATAAAATTGTTGGAACTTCCGACTTTGCAATTAGAACAAAGAATTAAAAAAGAAATTGAAGAAAACCCTACATTAGAAGAAGGTAACCCACAAGATGAATATTCTGACGATGAATCTGAAAATGAAAATGAAGAAAAAGAAAATGAATATGATGATGAATTTTCAATTGATGATTATTTGAACGATGATGATATCCCTGATTACAAACTAAACATTAGCAATTATTCAAAAGATGATAAAATTGTTGATATACCATATTCCGAGGGATTTACTTTGCCGGAACATCTAAACGAACAATTAAGACTAAAGAAGATAAGTGCTCAAGAAGAAGTTTTAGCAAAATATTTAATCGGCAGTTTAGATAGTGCCGGGTATTTAAGACGTGATTTAGAAAATATTGTTGATGATATAGCATTTACACAGAATATTACAGTTGAAATTGAAGATTTAGAAAATGCACTTAAAATAGTTCAAGATTTAGAACCTGTTGGAGTAGGAGCAAGAAGTTTACAAGAGACTTTATTGTTACAAATTGAAAAGTCAATAAATCCGGATAAAGAAAATTCAGTAGCATTTTTAAATGCTAAGACTATAGTTTCTAACTATTTTGATGAGTTCTCAAAAAAACATTATTCTAAAATAACAAAGAAAATGGAAATTTCGGATGATGAATTGAAAGAAGCAATAAATATAATTGTTAAATTAAATCCTAAGCCCGGCAGCAACTTTTCTTCATCATTAAATAAAACAGCACAACAAATTACTCCGGATTTCATATTAAAAGTTGTTGATGGAGAAGCTATGGTCTCTTTAAATGCTCGAAATGTCCCTATGTTACGTGTTAGTAAAACATATAAGGATATGTTGAAAGGAATGAGAGACAGTAAAGAAAAATCTACAAAATCTGAAAAACAAGCGAGTAGTTTTGTAAAACAAAAATTAGATTCTGCTAAATGGTTTATTGAAGCAATAAAACAAAGACAAAATACACTTCTTGTAACAATAAATGCAATAATTGGTTTTCAAAAAGAATATTTTATTGATGGAGATGAAACTAAACTGAGACCAATGATTTTAAAAGATATTGCCGAAATTACAAATCTTGATATTTCTACAATCTCAAGAGTTGCTAATAGTAAATATATTCAAACTCATTTTGGAATTTTACCCCTTAAGTTTTTCTTCTCGGAAGGAATGGAAACCCAAGATGGCGAAACTGTTTCAACAAGAGAAATTAAAAGAATACTTCAAGAATGTATTGATAATGAAGATAAGAAAAAACCTCTAACAGATGAGAAACTTGCAAAAATACTTCAAGAAAAAGGTTATAAAATTGCAAGACGTACAGTTGCAAAGTATAGAGAACAGTTGGATGTTCTAGTAGCTCGTTTAAGAAAAGAATTATAGAATTTTTAATAATGAAAGAGCAAATTGCAAAAATATTCTCATATATTTTTCATCCTTTATTTCTTCCTGTATATGCAGTAATAATCCTATTCTATTTGCCATCTTATTTGTCTCATTATCAGTTTGTTTATAAAAAAGGAATTGTACTTGTTGTCTTTATGTCAACATTTGTTTCTCCCTTATTAGTTATGCTGATACTTTTAAATTTAAGAGTTATTTCGGATTTGCAACTTTCAAAACGAGAAGAAAGATTTTTACCATTAGCTATTATTGGTGCAATTTATATTGCATCCTATTTTATTATGCTTAGATTACCTGTGGGAGTCCCAAGTGATATTAGCAACTTTTTATTGGTATCTTCAATTGTAATTTTTATTGTTCTTTTATTTAATTTTAGAACTAAAATAAGTATTCATTCTGCTGGAACCGGAGGTTTTATTTCTTATTTTTTAATTTTTTTTAATAAAGAGAATATGAGTGAAACACTGTTTTCTGTAATAATTTTTAATTTTACGGCAATTCATTTTTTTACATTGCTAATTCTTATTATAGGAATAATAATGACTTCAAGATTAATATTAAAATCTCATAATCTTAAACAAATAGCAATTGGTTTTCTAGTAGGTTTTTTTGTAGGAATACTTAGTATCTTTATAAATTAAGGTTCTATAAAAAATGTTTTTAAGGATTTAAAGGAATTAAAGTAAAAGGAATATTAATTAGTTCTGTTAAATCTTCTCCCATTTCCATAATGTCTTCATCGTCTTCATCGTAATACCAATTTATTTTAATATCTTTACCATTATCTAAAAGAGAATTTAGTTTAAGAAGAATTTGGAAAATCTTTTTATGGGAAGAGCTGTTAAGTACAGTAAAATAAAATTCACAAATTAATTCTTTGTCAAGTTTAGGGATTTCACTATCAATCCAATCCAAAATAGGGTTTAAAATTTCAATTACATCCTCAGAAAAAGAAGGTCCTTTTATTTGAAAAATATTTTCTTCAATGTTTAAATTGACTAGTGGGGTCTTTTTGGTTTTTTTTATGTAAATATTTTCCATGAAAGAAATATATTATATCTAGTTTGAAGCTCAAATATATGAATTAAAAATTTAATAAAATAAAAATTTCCACTATTTTAATAAAAAAAATACTAATTATAACTATTATTATATAAAAGTCGGATTTATTAATCCGACTTTTATTTGCTTAAAAATAAACTATTTAAGATTTTATAAGTTCAATACTTCTTTTTACAAATTTGCTTAAAGATTCTCCTTTTAACATATTGTTTGCAAGTAATCCTAAATCAATTAGCTGGTTAACAATCTTTTCTGAATTTCCAAATTTAGATAAAATTTCCTTTTTATCATTTTCCACCTTACTTAGTTCTTTATTTAGTTCTTCTTTTTTGTCTTTTTCTTCTTGTGGTATTTCTTCTTCTTTTTTGTCTTTCTGTAATTTGCCAAGTGCTTCAATATCTGTTTTTAAGCTATTAATTTCTTTATCAAATTTCTCTAAATCTGCGCCTATCTTGTCATACATTTTGTCTTTTAGTTCAGAAACCAACTTGTGGTTTGAGTTTATTACAAGATTATAACTGTCGGGTAAATTTCCATAGAAACTTGCTTCTCCTCCCATTTTTGACATATCTTTCATTCGTCTCATAAACTCATTTTGAGTTATTATTGTTGGGTTTGATGTTTCAGATAAGGCTTCAAAATTTACAAGGAAAGTAGTATCTTTCGGTAATTGGCTTTGAAATACTGAATTTAAGTTTGCTTCATCGTCTGAACTTAATTTTGACTCAAAACCATCTTCCTTAGCAATAAGTTTGTCAATAACATCTGCATCAACTCTTGTGAAACGTTTTCCTTGCATTTTGGTTTCAATATTATTGATAAAATGTGCATCTAACTGTCCATCCATAACAAGAACATCATATCCTTTTTCTTTTGCTTCTTCAATAAAACTATACTGTCCCTCTTTGTCTGTTGTGTACAAATAAATTATGTTTCCGTCTTTATCTGTCTGGTTTGGTTTTACAAGTTCTTCATATTCGTCAAAAGTAAATTTCTTATCTTCGGTATTATTTAGCAAAAAGAATTTCATAGCTTTTTCATGGAATTTCTCATCACTAAGCATTCCATATTCTATAAAAACTTTCAAATCTTGCCATTTTTTTTCAAAATCCTCTCTCTCTTTTGTAAAAATTTCCTTTAATCTGTCAGCAACTTTTTTTGTAATATGGCTGGAAATTTTTTTAACATTTTTGTCGCTTTGCAAATAACTTCTTGAAACATTAAGAGGAATATCCGGAGAATCAATAACTCCATGTAATAAAGTCATAAATTCAGGAACAATTCCTTCAACAGAATCTGTTACAAAAACTTGTCGTTGGTATAGCTGAATTTTATTCTTTTGAATTTCAATGTTGTTTGTAAATTTTGGAAAGTACAAAATTCCGGTTAAATTAAAAGGATAATCTACGTTAAGATGAATATGAAACAACGGATCATCAAAAGTCATTGGATATAGCTCTTTATAAAAATCCTTGTAGTTTTCATCAGATAAATCACTAGGTTTTTTTGTCCAGGCAGGGCTTGTGTTATTAACAATCTTATCTTTTTCAATTTTTTTACCATCCTCAGTTTTTTCTTCTTTGCCAAATGCAATTTCAACAGGTAAAAACTTACAGTACTTATTTAAAAGTTCAGTTATTTTAGAATCTTCTAAAAAATCTTTTGAATCTTCATCAATATGTAAAACTATGTCAGTCCCTCTTTTTTCTTTTTCAATTTCCTTTAATTTGAAATTTGGGCTACCATCACATTCCCATCTAACAGCTATTGAATCATCTTTGTAAGATTTTGAAATTATTTCAACTTTTTCCGAAACCATAAAAGAAGAATAAAATCCTAAACCAAAATGTCCAATAATTGCATTTTTCTCATCTTTATATTTGTCAAGAAATTCTTCTGCACCAGAAAATGCTATTTGGTTTATATATTTGTTAATTTCATCAGCATCCATTCCTATTCCTGCATCAGAAATTGTTATAGTTTTTGCTTTTTTATCTGCTTTTATACGAATTGTTAAATCTCCTAATTCTCCTTTGTAATTACCTTTTGAAGAAAGAATTTTTAATTTTTGAGTCGCATCAACTGCATTCGAGATTAATTCACGCAGAAAAATTTCGTGATCAGAATAGAGGAATTTTTTTATTATTGGAAATATGTCTTCCCCTGTTACTTTTATTTTTCCTTTTTTTGATTTATTTGCCATTTTTTTTATTTTTAAGTTTTATTTATTTTGCTTTTTCAAACTTAATGCCAGTTGATTTTACCTGACACTTTTTCATAGTATGTTACTTTATGGCATAAAAAAACTCCCACAAAATGTGAGAGTTTTTAAAAAATAATATCTAAAATTATTCAACAACACCTCTGAAAGCAGATTTGTCGATAAAGTTCAAGAATTCTGCATCTTTTTTAGCATAATCTTTTAATTTGCTATCTTTTGAAATAGCTATTCTTAAATATTCAATAAGGTCATCAATTTTATTAGCCTTGGCAGCAGTTACTGCTTTTAAATAATAAAATAATCCATATTCGCTACTTCCTAAATTGTCTAATGTACTTATTGCACTATCATTGTCTCCTGCAAGAGTTAAAGCTAATGCTTTATTAAATGAGTCGGATGAGAATTTATCAACAGCATCACTATATTTTCCTCTTTTGATTAAAATTACACCTTTATTATAAGGTAAACTTGGAGATTTGCAACCTGCATTTTCTGCTCTTTCAAAATAATCCCAAGCAGCATCAAGATCACCTTCTGCTAAGGCAAGTACTCCTAGATTGTTTAAAGCTGCAGGATTTGTATTGTTAGAGGAAAGTACTTTTTCAAAGTTTTTTCTTGCTTCTGAATATTTACCTTCTTTTGCTTGTATTGATGCTAAGTTATTCCATCCTTTCCAGTCAGTAGGGTATTTACTTGTATATGTTTTATATGCGTTTTCTTTATTGTTTCCTTCACTAATTGAAGCTGCATATATTAATTCTTCTTGGTATAATCCACCAGAGTTTCCTCCTGAAGATGCCATAGTTTTTAATTCATTATCAGATTTTGCTCTTCCTTGAAATTCAAATTTAATTTCAGAACGTCTTAATAATGGAAGTATGTCGTTTCTTAAGTTGTCATAAACAGCCGCAAGTTTTTTAATTTCTTCTTCTCTTGTGTCTGGGTCTGAATACATACTTAATACTCTTAATACTAAGTCTTTATCTTCCATATTAGAAGCTGCAACTGCACTTTTGAATCCTTCCCAGTCTTCTGCTGGTGTAGTTTCGGTAATTACAAAATCATTATTTTGAAATTCAGAAATTTCATCTTTTGAGAATTCTTTTTCAAAAGATTTTTTAGAGTTTGTTCCTCTTTCTGATACTAGTTTAGCATTTAAATCTTCTGGTCCGTCAGGAGATGCGTAACTTGCAATTTTAATAGATTTAATTTCTTTATCCGGATTAGTTGCTGCATTTCTTATTGAATTTTTAAGACTTTCAAGTTCTTCTTTATTAAGTTGGTTTTTGTTAACTCTAGATTTTTGAAGGTCAAAAAATAACTTTGCAGTTTCTGTTTCTAATCTTACTTTTGGTTTAGTGATAGGAACTTCTACAATTTGACCTAATGATGTGCCTCTTTTTAAGCCACCATCAATTGTCATTCCTCCGTCAACTAATTCAGGAGTAGTAATAATACCATCTGCAAGTTTAATTTCTGTTCCGTTTGCAGATTTACCTTTTTGAGTTGAAATTAAAAAGTTCAATTTTAAATCAGATGCTCTAAATTTAGGGTCATAATTAATTGTATCTTTAAAAGTAAAGCTACCTCCTTCTTTAAAACTAATAGTTTCGTAGTTATCTTCAAATTTCTCCCCTATTATTGTTTGAGTCTTAAACTTTACTTGTTCAGAAGAGCTAAAGTCTGAAACTAAAGAAGGTGTTATAACTAATTTTACTTTTTTACCAAAGTATTTTGGAGGGAATGTAACCTTTACGTCAATAGGAACTTTGCCTGCGTGCATTTCTAAAGGCTTAGGAGTAGTTTTATATTCTACGTCTCCTGCATTTTTTACCATTTTTTTCAATGGATTACAAGCTGTAAACAATACAGCTACTATTAAAAGTGATGAAAGAATAACTATCGATTTCTTCATAATTTTATAAATTAAACAATTAAAATAATACTATTTTTTTACAAAATTAAAAATGTTTTCAGTTATAAAAAAATATTTTGCTAATTTATTTATAATTAACACTATCTTTTAAAAAGAAACATAATATACTTGTTCTTTTTCAGCTGTTTTTTACCTATTTATTTATACTTTTGTATAGTAATTGGTTTTTTTAATATTTTTTTTCAATTTTTAAATTTATACATGGATATTTTAAAAAGTATTTTTGGTTCAAAAAAAAAGAAAGATAATGCCTCTTTGTTTTATGAGAAAGTTTCTATTGCTTTGAACAAATGCAAGATTGAAAAAGATAAAGAAATTGAAAATATTTCTAATGCAAAAAAATGGGCAAAAGATGTAATTCTTGAAATTTTTGATGTGCCATCTGCTTTTTGGTATGTAGAATTGGATGAATATGAAAATATTAAGTTTCATGATAATAATCTTTCTGTTAGTTCTAAATTAGTCGAAGAAACTGATAAAGTGATTAAGCAATATAGAGAGCAAATTAAACTCAGTATTTCTAGAATTGATTTTTGTAACACTGTAATTGCTGAATATGAAGATATTATAGAAAGGTATAAAAAGGCTCTTAGTCGAATAAATCAATTAAAAGATGATAAACGAAAGATTCATATTTTAAATAAACATAAAATGATAATTTCTAAGATGCAATCAAAAACAGGAAACTTCGAAGAAATATTTGATGAAACAGGAACTCTTGATTCTTTAAATGATGATATTCAGAAAATTGAAGATGATTTTAAAATTAAACAAGAGGTTACTGAATATATTGCTGATTTAGATAAGGAATTTTCTGCGGATGTTGATAATTTTGATAGTCTTCCAATAAGAAAAGAAATTGAAAAAATAACTTCTGATATTAAAAAAATAAAAATTTGAGTTCGTCTATTTCATATAAAAAACTTGCAAAACTATTTGGACTTCAAAAGGATAGGGAAGATTTGATATCAATATATTTTAACGAAAGAGATAATTGGGAGTCTCATTTGCAGAATACAAAATCTTTTATTTTAAGGTCTGCTAAAAATAAAAAGAAACGTACAGCTGTTATACTTGGAAGTGGTTGGTGGTTAGATATGCCACATGAAGAGCTTTCTGAAATGTTTAATAAACTTATTTTAGTTGATATTTCACATCCAAACCAAATTAAACATAAAGCTAAAAAATACAATAATATTGAATTAATTACTGCTGACATATCCGGTACACTTAAATCTATTTATGAGATTAAAAGAGGAGGAAAAAAATTTTTAGCTCCTGAGGATTTTATAGTTGAGACTAACAATTTTGGATTGAAAAAAAGAATTGAAGCTGATTTTATAGTTTCTTTGAATATTTTAAATCAGCTTTCTTTTTTTGCTAAAAAATATTTAATAGGAAATGATATATTGTCTAAGAACGAGGCAAATATTATTGCTCAGATGATTGAGCAAAAACATATTGAAAGCTTAGCTAAAAATAAGTCTTGTTTAATTGTTGATTATTTGCAATTTGAATATGACAGTGATAATAATTTACTAAGTGAAAGTAATAGGCTTAAAACTGACTTACCAAAAGATAAAATAAAAGAAGAATGGATTTGGGATTTTGATTTGTCGGGAAATTTTATAAAAAACAGAATTGTTAAATTTAAAGTCGCTGCTCTACAAGTTTAATTCTTTTTTTATATATACGCCATAATAAAATGGCAGAGATGAAAAAAGAAATAACAATTACTGGGATTAAAAGAATAACATCTGTGCTTCCAAGCTTGTAGCCAACTACTTTTGCAATAGATTTAGAAATGTTTGTAAAACCTAAAATCATTGTAATCCATAAAACAAAACTCATTAAAACATTTGAAATCCAACCATTAAGGTTCTTTTCTCCAATTATTTCCGGGTCATTTACAACAGAAATTAGAAATACTGCTATTAAAGGTAGTATAAGTCCGTTAAATGCTTGTGCAATAATTATTGCAGGAATTGGTTTAACTTTCATAAAACCAAAAAATAAACCAACAGCTAAAACACCTGCAATTACAAGTTTAAAATATAATTTATTTGAAGCCCACTTTTTTTTGTTATTTTTATTTACAAACAAACTTTTTGCAGTGATAGCGGATGCTAACGGGGAAGTAACTGCAGAAGAAAATCCGGCAGCAAACATTCCAAATCCAAAAATATAAACTGCAAACATTCCAATTTCATTTTTTAAGTGCTTTGTTAGAATAGAGAACCCTTCTTTGCCAAAGTTGATATTTGATAAGAAATTTGCTTTTTCTGTTTCGCTCATTGCTTCGGTAACTGAATTTCCAACACCCATAATTGACATTGAAATTATTCCGCCCAATATAATTGCAAAAGCAAGTCCAAAACGCATATCTTTTATTGATTGCTTTTTATTTAATGCTCCTGAACCAAGAAATAAATCGTATGGGATTACTGTTGTTCCAATTAAAGCCATAACTAAAAATGCGGCACCTGTTCCGTCTGGTATAATTGGGACAACACTGCCATGAATTACTTCTCCCCAGTTTGGTTTCAAAGAAAGTGAAGTAAAGAAGAATGCTCCTCCCATAAAAAAAACAACTAATCCCATTAATCTGGCAATAGTATGGACAGAATCAAGAAGGAAAATTAAAATTGCAAGTCCTCCAATTGCAGCAACAAAAACGTAAGAAGGAAAATCAAAAATCATTTTAAGACCTTCAACTGCTCCAAGAATATTGCCTGTTTCATATGCTGCACAACCTAATACAATTGCAACAATTACAATAAAAAGTACTAATGTTTTACTAGATTTACCTTCAAATTTTTTTGCTATTGCTTCACCTAGGTTTAACTTGCTTTGTATTGCTAATCTAGCACTTGCTTCTTGTAGTAATAATGCTGCAAATGTTGAAAAAACTAATGCCCATAATAATTCAAAGTTATAAAAAACACCAGCTTTTGAGGCAGTTGTTATTGTACCTGGACCAATAAAAGCAGCTGAAACAACTGACCAAAAAAGAATGCTTAGGATTCGCTTTTTTATTGACATAAAAAGATTTTACAGGTATGCAAATATATAACTTTATCTTTAATTTAGAGGTCTTTATGTGTAATTTTGTCTTTGAAATTCAAGAAATAATGAGTTTATATTTGCTTTATGTGTTAAAACGTTCTAATACGTACTCAAACAATAGTTATAAAATTGTCAGTAATTAAATCCAATTTCTTAGGGTTTATTATTTCTTAGAAACCTTATTTTTTTTTAGAGCTATTGATTTAAATATAATCGCATATGTTCAATTAAATCTTTACAATTATTTTTTGTATCTTTATCATGTAGATATTTTATGATTTCATCAACAGGCTTTTTTCTTTGTATCCAATCTCCGGAGATTATTTTTTGCGGTTCATTTCTTCTTTTATAAATAAAAGCATATTCAACATCTTCTAAACTAATTTTTTTATCTTTATCTTCTATCTTCCATATAGGAGTTATGTTCAAATCATATCCTTTCGGAAATTCTCTGGATGTACTTTCCAAATGGTCAATTCTGAGAAGCCCTTGCAAATCCATAAAATAAACTTCGCCTATTGTAATAGCTTTTTTATCGTTAAAATTTATATATGCACTTCCAAGCTCTGATTTCATTAATTGACCTTTTGTGTAATATTTACCTAAATATTTACTGCCTCCCATATAATAATCAAGTCTTCCGCCTTTTCTTAATGTTCCGAAAACAAAGACTTTAATTGGAAAATTATTATTATTTATCATTAATGTTTACTTTTGTTGTTTAAAATTGCAAGATATAATATAAAGATAATGAAAAAAAATATTTGTGTATTTTGTTCATCAAGTGATGTAATTGACAGGGTATGTTTTGAAGCTGCTGAAAAATTGGCATTAAAAATAGCTAAAAACAACAAGACTCTTGTATTTGGAGGAGCAAATGTTGGGCTCATGAGAAGAATGGCTGAAGTTGTTAGCAAAAATAATGGTTCATCAATTGGAATTATTCCTCAAAGAATTTTAGATAGTAATCTTGCATGTAAATTAGTTGATGAATTAATTGTTACCAAAGATATGTACACACGTAAAGCAAAATTAGCAGATTATGCTGATGCTTTTATTGCTCTTCCGGGAGGCTTTGGAACTCTTGAAGAACTATCGGAAGTTATTACGCACAAGCAACTTGCATATCATAACAAAGCAATTGTAATTTTAAATATTAATGGATTTTATAATAATTTAATTAGTTTTTTTGAAACACTTTATACCCAAAAAGTAGCTAAAGCCGATTATAGGAAAATATATTACCTTGCTAATACTGTTGATGATGCTTTTGAGTATATTGAAAACTATAAACCGAAAAAACAAGTTAGTAAGTGGTTTAAGAAAAAATAGGCTATATCACGAATTTAAAGGGAAAATTAAAACTTAATATAAATAATATTTATAAAATTGTTTTAAATTATATAATTATGGAACAATTTTTAGAATACTGAATAAAATGTTATCCACCAAAGTAAAAATAGAACCAAATAAACAATTTAATGCAAGATACAAATTATTCATCAAAACTACTAAATAATGCAGTTGCAGAATTTGCAAAACTCCCGGGTATAGGTAGCAAAACTGCTCTTAGGCTTGTGCTCCATCTACTAAAAAAAACAGAAGAAGATGTTGTGATATTTGGCGAAACAATGATTGAACTAAAAAAAAATATCAAGAAATGTAAAGTTTGTAAAAACGTTTCTGACCATGATATATGTGAAATTTGTAATAATGATGAAAGAAATAACGAACAGATTTGCATTGTTGAAAACATAAATGATGTAATTGCAATTGAAAAGACCAGGCAATATAATGGTCTTTACCATGTTCTTGGAGGGTTAATTTCTCCTATGGATGGTATTGGACCAGACAGTTTGGAAATTGAAACTCTAATTGAACGAATTGGTAAACAACAAACCGAGGAAATAATATTTGCTCTAAATACGACACCCGAAGGAGATACAACCAATTATTATTTGCATAAAAAAATTTCAAATTTCAATATAAAAATAACAGCTCTTTCACGTGGAGTTTCAATTGGTAGCGAACTTCAATATACCGATGAAATAACTTTGGGAAGATCAATTGTTAATAGAATACTTTTTGAGAACTAATTTTGCAAATAAGATAATTTTAATATTTTAAAATGAATGTATTAAGCCCAGTTTTAAGGGAATCTCCTGTTCAGAAAATAACTTTTAAAGGAAGGAAGTATTGGCTTAAAAGAGACGATTTAATAAACCATTATTTTAATGGGAATAAAGCAAGGAAGTTTCAATACTTTCTTGAACAAGATTTGTCACAATATAAGACAGTTGCGTCATACGGTGGCAACCAATCAAATGCTATGTATTCTTTATCAGCTTTTGCAAAAATAAAAGGACTTAAGTTTGATTATTATTTGAAGCAAATTCCAAAATGGCTTAAGGAAAACCCTGTAGGGAATTTTAAAGCTGCATTAGATATGGGAATGAATTGCATTGAACTTGAAGATTATGAGAGTTTTTTTCAGAAAATGTCAATCCCCCAAAAAACATATCATAAACTTGGAAAAGATACTTTGCTTATTAGGCAGGGTGGGGCAGAAGCAGAGGCAGAATATGGTGTAAAAATTCTTGCTGATGAAATTAATGCTTTCGCAGAAAAAAAAGGAATAAAAAAGTTGTCAGTTTTTATTCAGTCGGGTACAGGAACAACAGCCGTTTTTTTACAAAAACATCTTAACTATAAGGTTTACACTACACCAAATATTGGGGATAGTGAATATTTACGTAAACAATTTTCTCTTTTAGTTGAAAACGAAAAACTTCATCCAACAATTATTGAAAGCCCAAAAAAATATCAATTCGGAAAATTATATCCTGAATTTTATAATATTTGGAAAGAAATAAATCAAGAAACATCAATTGAGTTTGAGCTATTGTATGACCCTGTAACACTTATAGTTATGAATAATTATCAAAAGCTCATAAAAGGCGAGATAATGTATATTCATAGCGGAGGCACTTTTGGTAATGAAAGTATGATAAATAGGTATAACAGGTTTTTTTCTAAATAGTTTTTTATTTTCTGAAATTGTAAGATACTCCAAAAGATGCTCTTCCGAAAGGTGCAAGTATGTGATATGGTAGTCTTATGCAACCTGAAACTGTAGCTCCGTTTAATATAATACCTGCACTAAGGTTTATGTTTAATGATAAATTTGGAATCATAACATCTTTTATTTGAAATTTAAGTTCACTAGAAGGCGAATAGTAAAAAGATATATGATAGATATTTTTTTCACTTTCTTCAATTATATGTTCTCCCTCTGAATTATCTTCCCAATATTTATATTTAATGTAATCATTTCCGAAAATATAATAGAGAGAATGTTTTGTGCCTAACATAATTTTTAGTTTATCATCATACAAAGTTGTGAAAAAAGTAAGCCCTAAATCTGTAATATTAAATTTAGGATTATGATAAGTGCTTCCTCCAAGTCCTCCTGTATTATATGGTTTATTTGTGTATTGATATGATAAGTTTAAATCGGATGAAAATATCTTACCAAAACTATGAGTGTAATTTACTGAAGCTCCTTGGCGTGCATCATAAAGCAAATCATCTTGATAAAAACCTGACAGCCCTATTTCTTGTGAGCTTAATGATAATACAATAAAAAAGAATGATATAATTAAAGTAAGCTGCTTCATTATTTTATATATTTTAAAAAAAGCGTAGAGAATAACTATACACTTAATTAATTTATATTACCCTAAATCCGCAAGTCGGGGGGCGACTATGATAATAAACAGCAAGTTAGTTTAATCTGTCCTACACCTAATTTAGTGAAGTCGCACTCCGACTATCTGTCTGTTTTTCAAAGAATAACAATTTAACTTGCGGATTTAAGATATTATACAATTTTTACCTTTTATAATTTGCATCATAGTTTGCCTCTTTATAATCTTCAGGAACTTCTTTAAATTGAACAATTTTTAATTTAGGATTTCCTTGAATAACTACCATAAACTCAACTCTTCTGTTAAATTTCTTTGAAGGTTCAAAAAATCTTCCGTTTTTCTTATTAAAAGTATAAGGGTTGTCTTCTCCAAAAGCATAAGTAACAATTTGATTTTCTTTTGCTCCTTTGTCAGTTAGGTATTCTTTAACAGTTTTTGCTCTTCTTGAAGATAATTTATCGTTATATGATCTTGTTCCTACTGCGTCTGTATATCCAATTACTGCAATTTTTGCATTTGGATTATCTGAAAGATATTTTGCTAATAAATCTATTTTGTTGTTTTGAGCTATTTGCATTTTTGATTTATCAAAATTAAAAAATACATTTTCAATTTCAATAACATATTCTTTTTCAGCTATAGTAATAACTTCTAGGTTGTCCTCTTTATCTTTAATGGCTTTTTTTATACTTTCAATATCATATATTGTGTATTCAAGATTGTTTTGAGGGATAATTCTATCAGATAAATCTAAGAATATTCTATCTGGGCTAATGCCATTATTTTTAAGATATTCTACAACTTTATTTTTCCTTGCTATAGAAAGAGTACTTGAAGGTTTTTCATAATTTTCTGTTGAAAAATTAACAACAAGCATTGAGTATTTTTTTAAATTATCAATAATTAAATCCAATTCGGATTTTGTATATTTGTTAAAATCTGTACTGTTTGTGTTAAAAGAAGTATTTTTAAATTTTTCTGTTTTTCCTGTTTCAATTTTAACGAGAATTGGGTCTTTTTCTACAATCTCAATACCTTTTGTGTCTTCTCGTGAGATATTTTCTGTGTCAAAAACATAGTTAGGTGCTTGGTAATAGAATTTGTAGTCTTTGTTATGTATAACAACAGTTTTGTATTTTCCTTTTTTAAGATTTAATGTATAGGCATCAGGTTCTATATCAGAATCTACGTCAAAAACTGTAACAGTACTTTTTTCAATGGGATATAAATCTTTATCAACTTCTTTTCCCTTAACGTCGCTTTCAACAATGAGAGTATTCTCTGGGAAAATTGTTTTAAAAATTTCAGCATTATCAGATTTTCTTCTTGTGAAATAAGCAGTTTGTTCATCTGAAAGCGGGAAGTAAAAAACATCATCTTCAACAGTGTTAATAGGGAAACCGATGTTTGTAGGGTTTGAAAAAGAATCATCTTCATTTATAGTGCATTTAAAGATGTCATATCCGCCCATTCCTATGTGTCCTTTTGAACTGAAATAAAAGGTTTTTCCATCGGAAAGTAAGTATGGAGATTCTTCATCAAACTCTGTATTTATTTCAAGGTTTTTTGCTTCTCCCCATTCACCGTCTTCTTGTAATTCAGACACCCAAATATCTCTTCCTCCTTTTCCTCCTTTTCTGTCGCTTGAAAAATATAGTTTTTTTCCGTTGGGCGATAATGCAGCATGTCTTTCAATACTGTTTTTTTTATTAATGTTTTTTCCTAATTTAGTAGGAGTAGTCCATTTATTGTTTTCAAGAGAGCTTTTATATATGTCTCCTAATTCATCTTCGGATGCTTTATAAATAAAAATTGTTTTTCCATCTAAAGATAATCCTCCGGTAGCATCATGTTGGAGAGTATTCACAGGTGTTCCTATGTTTACAGGTTCAGAAGAACCATTCCAAAGCCAAATGTCTTCATAATATTTTCCTTCATCACTTAAAGTTTTTCCACTAACACCTCCCTGTCTTTTAGAAGTAAAATAAAGTTTTGAACCGTTTGAAGTTGGTATTGGCGTATGATCATCATAACCTGAATTTAAGATGTCTAATCTTGTAACAATTATAGGCTTAAAATCAAGAAAAATACTTTTTGCATTTCTAGAGTTTGTAATAGCAGTTTCCATTTCTTTTTTCTGCTTTTCTGTTAGTTCAAAAGCAGATAGTTTTTTTAAAGTAATAATTTCCTCATCAAACTTATAAATGTTATGAAAAGCTTTTGCTTTGTAAAAAATTGCAGACTTTGTGAAATCATTTTCACCATTTTTTTCATAATCATTTAAGATTAAGTCAAAACGCTTCAATGCACTATCTTCTTGGTCTGTGTACAATTCGCAAATTCCTGTATAAAAATTATATTCAGGATTTTCTTTATCTGAACTCAACAATTTAGAGTAAATCTTTTTTGCATTTTTGTAATCTTTATTTGCAAAAAAATCTTGCCCGGCTGTTAGTTTTTCTTTTAACTCTTTATTCGTCTGAGCACCTAAACTACTATAAATAAGAATAATAGAGGTGGCTAAAAATAAAAATTTTCTCATGTGTTTTTTGTTAAAATATGGTTTTATGACTAAGTGGACAAATATATACTTTTATTTTTCAGATTACAACTTTTTATTACCAATATTCTCAAATGATTTATAAATGATATAAATATCATCTGTAAGATTATATTTTTTAGCATACTGAGCGTTTACTCTAAATTTTTCTTCCTCGTTTATTGTCGGAAAATTTATTGGAGAAAGTACTCCTTTTTTAATTTTAGGAAGTTTTTTTAATAGGTTTTCATCAGTTAAGTATATATATCCAACCCATGATATTTTTCCTGCTAATACATTAAATATGTTTTTTAAAAAATTTGATTTATTATCAACAAGAAGAACTAAAATTGGATAGAGAGCCAAGAATAATAATGAAAAAATAATATCGCTTATACGTTTTACTCGTATATTTATTGGCTTTGTAATTGTTCTTAGGTCAGAAATATCCGGTTCCGAGGAAGAGTATATTGAGTTGCTGCCAATAATTGTTGATGTTTTAGGATGTGCAATCATATATTCTTTAATTTTTCCTTGAAAAGTCATCATTAACAAAATTATTTCTTTCGCAGAATGGACTTTTATACTGAAAATTATTTCTGAGATTTTATTGTTAATAATTGTATTTTTTAAAGCGTTTTTAATATTTATGTCAGTATTAACTATAATATTTTTTATGCCTTTGTTGTTTTCAGATGTTTTTATAATTGTTTTAATTCTTTCTGCTTCTTTTTCATCTGAAAAGATAGTTAAATTTACATTCTTTTTATTTTCAAAACCAAACTCTTTAATTTTAAAAATTGTGAATAATGCTCTACTAAGCCAAGCAAAAATAATCGCCCATATTGTTCCTGATATTAATAGTACTCTTGAATATCTATATTCTTCGTTTAAAAGTGAATATAATATTAAGATAACAAATGAACCAGACAAAATACCTCGAAATAGTTTTTTTGAATCTGTAGGTTTTCTGTACCCCTTAGAAATATATATTGAAAGAATCCAAAACAAAACATAAACAGGAACTGCATATACCATATATTCTTTTGGATAATAACCTTCGGTATTGAAATTGTATGATTCCCATATAGGTTTAATGAAATAAAATCCTGAATAAAAGATAATTGAGTCTAAAAGTGGAAGAAATAAGGTTTTAAATATTCTTTTACCCAAAGAAAGTCCTGCTCTGAACCAAACTGCTAATCTTATAAGTAGAGAAAAAACAGCAATTTTTTTATTAGAAAAATGTTTTTTTGCAAAAATAAGCATAGCATTGTAAAACATAAAAACATAGTTTAGGCTCCCTTTTTTTGTGCTTTCTCCTTTGTAATGAATTATTGATGTGTCTGAAAAATAATAGTTTTCATAACCTGCAAGTTTAATTCTGTATGACAAGTCAATGTCTTCTCCATACATAAAAAAGGTTTCGTCTAATAATCCGGATTTGTCTAATGTTTCTTTTCTTAGCATCATAAAAGCTCCGGAAAGAACATCAACTTTGTGTGTTTCGTTTTTGTTTAAATATGTTAAATGATATTTACTAAATCGTTTTGATTGTGGGAATAATTTTGCAAGCCCAAAAATTTTATAAAATGAAACAGAAGGAGAGGGAAGTGAACGTTTTGATTCTGGAAGAAAAATTCCTTTACCATCTATCATTTTAACACCTAATCCCCCTGCATCTTCATGTTCATCCATGAATTTAATAGTTTTTATAAAGGTATCTTCGGCAACAATAGTGTCGGGGTTAAGCAATAAGACATATTTAGCTTTTGATATTTTAATTGCTTGGTTATTTGCCGTAGAAAAGCCAACATTCCTTCTGTTTTCAATTAATTGAACTTCGGGAAATTTATTTTTAATCATTTCGCATGACCCGTCTTGTGAATTATTGTCAACAACAAAAACATTAGTTGAGTTTTTGTTAAAAACAATATCACATTCCTTTTGTGCTTCTTCTACTGAATATAAGCATTGCTCAATGAAATGTTTTACATTATAGTTTACTATAATAATTGATAGCTTCATGCGTGACTGTGTATTTAGTTGATGTTAAGCAAGTTGTTTGTGTATTTGTGTTTTGAGAAATTCTTTTGCAATTTACATAGTAACACTTGCTCTATTTTAAAAGAAATCAATTTTCAAAAGTATATAAAAATATTTTAAATTTGTGAAACAAATCTATAAAAAGATGTGACGAAAACGATATTAGATTATTAACAAAATGAAACACCCATGACAAAGATTTTTACACCCAAGGGCATGACTATATCACAGCATACAGATTATTTGCATAATAAAGCAAGTGTTATTAAATGCAGAGCAAAACAATTAATTTAAAAATAAAAACACAAGTAACTTATTCAATATTAATTAATTAATTAATTTTAGATACATAAAAGTATATACTATTTTTAATACTAGCTTAAATCCGTAAGTTAAATTTTTATTAATAAAAAAACAGATAGATATTAGAAATACAACTTTACTAGATAAATGGAAGATATCTAGTCCTAACTCACTGTTTTTTAACATTGTTGCACCCCGATTTGATGATATGAGCTTATAGAGAAAATACTTTTATGAGAATTTGAAACTTGACAAAACTTTCATCTAAATTTTTGTTTATATTGTTGAATTTTAAAAGACAAAAAATATTTCAATCTTTGTTTTCTTTGATTAAGAAAACATATTGGTTAAAAAATATTTTTCAAAAATAAAAAACTCTTCTATCTTTGAATAATAATTGCAGGCAGATTGTTGTCTGTCTTTTTATTTTAACAAAAGAGCATTTTGAAATCTAAATTTATTTATTGTTCTAATGGAAGAAAAGAAATTAACATACAAAGAAAAAAGAGCAATAGTTTTAAAGCAATTTAATGACTTTATAAAATCTTCACCTACAATACAGTCAGAAAATTCTATTAAAAGAATTAAGAAAGCATTTTCATTGGCTGATGAAGCCCATAAGAAACAATTTAGAAAAACAGGTTTAGAACTTCCATATATTGTACATCCTATTGCTGTTGCAAAAATAATAACAAATGAAATGTCTTTTGGAACAACAACTGCTGTTGCAGCTTTATTACATGATGTTGTAGAAGACAGCAAAGGGAAATACACAGTTGAAGATATTGAAAGAGAATTTGGGAAAGATGTTGCTACTATTGTTGATGGTGTTACAAAAATTATGAAAGGTTTTGATAAAACCAAAACAGTTCAGGTTGAAACATTTAAAAAGTTTATTTCAAGTATGGCAATAAACCGGCGTACGGCTTATGTTAAAATTGCAGACAGGTTACACAACCTTAGAACAATGTCCGGGATAGGAGAAAATTCTCAAATGATTAAGACCGCAGAAGCTTATGATCTTTATGCCCCTCTTGCTCATTTGTTAGGTTTGTTTGAAATTAAACAAGAAATTGAAGATTTAAGTTTTAAATATAGACAAACTGTTGAATATAACAAGACAAAAAATAAAGCAGAAAAATCAAGTTTTGAAAGAAAAGAATATTACGATTCTATAAAAAAAGAAATTCAAAGCAAATTTCCAAGAAATAAATTCAAATTTAGAATTGAGATAACTGAAAGATCCTTATACAGGGCATGGAAGATAACAAAAACTAAGAAGATTAGTTTTAATGATATTCATAACTTTAATTCAGTAAGAATTATTATTGAACCTCTTAAATCATATTCTGAAAAACAACAGTGTTACTCAACATTTTCATATTTAACAGATATATTTCCAATACGACAATTAACTTTTAAAGATTGGATAACAAATCCAAAGTCTAATGGTTTTCAGGCATTAATAACAGATGTTTTATACAAAGGAAAGTGGACGGAAGTACAGATTATGACAGAAAGAATGAACCAAGTTGCAAAAGTTGGTTATGCAACCGGCTATGAGAACCCACATGTTAAAAATATATATCGTTGGGTAAAATCTATTGATGCTGTGTTAAAAAATAAAAATTTATCTAATGAGGAAGTTATGGAGCTCATTAAACCCCAAGATAGAGAAATTTTTGCTTTAAGCCCTTCTGGCGAAATTATTAAAATGCCAAAGGATTCTACCGCATTAGATTTTGCTTTTCAAATCCATTCAGACTTAGGGATTCATTTCCAAGGAGCAGAAGTAAATGGCAAACTTGTAAGTTATAACTATAAATTAAATAATGCAGACCATGTTAAAATTATTTATTCTGACACTGTTGAGCCTCAAAATGAATGGTTAAATGCACTTGCGTGTCCTAAAAGTAGAAATGTTTTAAAAAACTATTTAAAAAAACAAAAAAGAAATATAATAATTTTAGGTGCAGATTTATACATTGAACTTACTGAAAAATACAAATTTGCTGATAGTGAAATAAATAAGCTAATAACAAAGTTTAAATGTTTAAACAGAAATGAATTTTATTACAGAATTGCAAATGAAACAATAACTGAAAAAGAAATAATTAATTTTGTTAGAGCAAGAAGAGGAGTTTTTAGCAGAATGGCTGATTTATGGACAAGTGAGAAACCCACCGAAAAGAATAAAGAAACTGTATTTAATCCCAAAGAAAAATTTCTAATAAAAGATTTTAAAAATATTACTTTGGCAAAATGTTGCAAACCTGTTAATGGAGATGTTGCAATAGTTTACAGAAAAAATCCTAACAGATTTATTGTTCATAGAAACGATTGCAGTAATGCAAAAAAACTAAATTCTTCTGATGGTAAAAACACTGCAAAAGTCCAATGGGAACTAATTGAAGACAGTAAATTTAGAGCTAGAATAATTCTTACAGGCATTGATATCCAAGGCTTGCTCTCTGAAATTCTTAATTTAATTTCAAAAGAACATAATATAAATATGACTTCTTTAAGAATAAATACAGACTCAAATAAGTTTATGGGAAGTATTGATTTATTAGTCTCAAATGCAGAAAACTTAAATAATCTTTTGAAACAAATAAGAAAAATTAAACATATTAAAAAAGCATATAGGTCTTCAGATGAAAATTCGGAAGAATTAATCACTTTCTAAAACAGCATTGCAAGTCATTAAAGCAGTTATTGAAACCCCAAGCATCCCATGAAAATTAATATTTTGACCGCTTAAAAATAAGTTTTTAATTTTAGTTCTAATCGGCAGCATAGTTCTTATCGGATGGTTAAAATCATTAATGATACCATATGATGAACCTTTTATAGTACCTGTATAGTGTAGGTATGTTAGAGGAGAAGAAGTATAATATGTTTTAATACAATTTTTAAACCCCGAGAATTTATTCTCAATAGAATTGAAAATTTCTTCAGCTCTTTGTTTTTTAAACATTAAATATTCCGATGTCCTTTTTTTTGAAGATTGTCCCAACATATTTTCTACATCTTCAAAGCTCATTTCGGTCATAATTTTTACTTGCCTTGCATATTTCCCTTTCTTTCCTGAAATAGGTGTTTGAAATAGATAAGAATTGTGCAAATCCCACACATTATCAGATTCTGATGAAAAAAGTGGAGATTCTTGATATAAAAATGAATTTTCTTTCATCAAAACATATATCAAAAATGTTGATTTCGTATTTTTAAGTTCTGATATTCGTTTTCTATAAAACTTTTTAATCAATTTTGTGTCTGTTAAATCCAATGTTAGCTTTGGGTGAAGTGTTGATATGTAGTTATTTGCAAAATATTTTGAACCATCTTCTGTAATACAACAATTAATTTTCCCATTTTTAACATCCAGTTTATCTACTTTTTTAGAATTTACAAATACGCCTCCTAAACTTTTTATTTTATTTTTAACACTTTCTAAAAAATCAATACTCCCATTTTTAAAAAATCCGGTAGATTGTAAAAAAGAACCATTTATAACAGAATGGATATAAACAGAAGATTTATCTCGTTCTCCTCCATAAAGCATATTGTTAAAGGTAAGAACATCTTGAAGTTCTTTATTGTTAGTAATGCTCCTAACAAAATTATAAATACCTATATTATGGTCAGAACTAAATTCAAATCCTTTTAGAATGTTTTCAATTGTTATATTTCCTATAATTTCTTTTAATTTACTAATGTAAATTTCAATAGCTTTCTTTTCTTTTGGAAAATATAATAATAATTGTGCTTTATATTTGTCATATCCAACAGGATTATTATATTCTTTCCCATTGTGCCAGAATTTAAAGTTGTCAATATTTTTTATTTCAAAATCATTATTTATTCCAAAAATTTTAAATAATTTATTTTGAATTTGTCCGTCATTAACAGCTCCAAAATAATGCATTCCTGTATCGAACCACTCATTTTTTCTTGTAAATGGTTGAATTGCACCACCAATTTCTCGATTTTTTTCAATGATACAAACCTTTTGTCCCTTTTTAGTTAAATATGAACCACAAAATAAACCACTTAATCCTGCACCAATAATAATTGTATCAAATTTTTCATCCATTTAATATACTTAAATCAATAATTCAGTAATATATTTTCGCTTTCTGAACACAAAATTAAATATTAAAATTTAATAATAAAATAAGTTATTTTTCGTATCTATTATGTATATTTGTAGAACCAACAAATGAGAACTTTTCTTTATGGAAAAAAAAACTGAAAAAGATATCAAATCTGAATTTTCTGATTTTCTTGAAAGAAACAAAGCTCGTTTTAATACAGCTGAAAAAGTTGAGCTTCTACAAAAAGCTTTTAATTATGCCCATGATGCTCATTTGAATATGCTCCGATATTCCGGAGAAGCATATATTTACCATCCTTTTGAAGTTGCAAAAATTGTTACCGAAAAAATAGGTTTAGGTGATACTTCTGTTGCTGCCGCATTGCTTCATGATGTTCCTCATAAAACAGAATATAGTATTGAAGACATAAAAATTTATTTTGGAGAAAAAATATCTTCCATTGTAGAAAGTTTGCAAAAAATAAAAAATACTGAATATTTTGAAACACACGCACAGGCATCTGTTTTAAGACAAATACTACTATCAATATCTAGTGATATTCGGGTAATTTTCATTAAAATTGCAGACAAATTACATAGTATTAGAACAGTTCAGCATTTGCCATCAGAAAAAGCGAAAAGAGTAATTGATGATGTTCTTAATGTTTATGCACCATTAGCTCACAGATTAGGTTTATACGACATAAAACAAGAAATGGAAGATTTATGTTTGAAATCTTCCAATCCGTATATTTTCAATAAAATAAACAAACAATTGCAAAGCTCTGAAAAAGAAAGAGTTTTGTTTATTGAAAGGTTTATTAGACCTATTGAAGAAGAACTAAATAAAAACAATATTAATTTTGATATAAAAGGTCGTTCAAAATCAATATATTCTGTTTGGAAAAAAATGCAAACAAAAGCAGTACCGCTTGAAGAAATTTATGACATTTTTGCAATTAGAATAATTTTTAAACCTAAAAATACTGAAAACGAGAATATTGAAGCCTTACAAATTGGAACTCTAATTACAAATTTATATACAGAAAAAAAAGAAAGACGTAGAAATTGGCTTAAAGAAGGGAAAGATACAGGATACAAAGCTCTGCACACAACTGTTATGAGTAATGAAGGCAAATGGGTTGAAGTTCAAATAAGATCTGAAAAAATGCACGAGGTTGCTGAACATGGGTTGGCAGCTCATTGGAAATATAAAGGTCTTGAAGAAAAGAAAACAGAATTTGATAATAAAGTTAAAGAAATTTTAGAATATTTATCCGAAGATAATTCAACAGCACTAACTTTTATTGATAATTTAAAACTAAACCTATTTACTTCTGAAATTTATGCTTTTACTCCAAAGGGAGAAGTGAAAAATTTGCCTAAAGGTGCAAGCATTTTAGATTTTGCTTTTAAAATACATACAGATTTAGCTTTAAAAAGTATTGCAGGAAAAGTTAATGGAAAATCACAAGCTCTTAATTATAAATTAAAAAACGGAGACCAAGTAGAATTAATTACAACAAAAAAACAGAATATTCAAAAAGAATGGTTAAATTTTGTAATTACTCAGAAAGCAATGTATGTTATTAAAAAACATTTTAAAGAAGATATACAAGCAGATATTGAAAAAGGAAAACAAATATTGGAAAAAACACTAAAAGAAAAAGAAGTGTCAAATATTGGAAAATGTATTGATAATATTAGTAAACATCTGACTTACAGGAATAAAGAAAAATTATTTGAAGATATCGCTACGAAAAAAATATCCGATTTATTGCTTTCTAATACTATTAAAACATTTTGTTCAAAAGAACGTAAGTCGAGATTTTGGAAAATTAAAATGCCTTTTTCCGCAAGCAGTGATTTAAACAAAAATTTGCTTCCTGATATATATAAATCTGCAAAATGCTGCAATCCTGTTCCGGGAGATGAAATAATTGGAATAAAAAATCCGAACGGAGAAGATATAATATACATTCATAATATAAATTGCCTAACTGCTGAAACTGAAAAGCGTTTTGGTTCAATTTCAATTGAGGCACATTGGACATCTTACAAAGCAATTTCTGTTTTAAAAGATGTTAAAATAAACGGAACGGATGAACCGGGTTTAGTTAGTAAAATTAGTTCAATTATTTTAAAATATCTTACAATAAAAATCAAATCGTTTTCTTTTGATGCAAAAGACAATAATTTTAAGATTAACGCAAAATTGTACGTTGAAAAAGAAGAAGATTTAGAAAATCTTATTAAAAAAATAAACAAGCTTTCTTTTGTCTCTAAAATTACTGTTTTAGATTAAGGGGACTTCTAAAAATTAAGTCTCTTATGAAAAATTCTGAAAATCTTGATGCGAATGAATTTTTAGAAGTCCCCTTAAAACGCTTATTAGGGCTTGTGTAAAATTTAGAAGTAACTAAATCTGTAATATTTACTATTGCTAAGTTGCTTATATTCAGCTTTTTCTAAAAAATATACTCTTGCTACTATTTTGTTAGAGATTAAATCTATACAAGCACTAATTATATGAAATTTTCAAGCTTAGAATTAGCATTGTTAATAAAAATATAAAGTTTTATTTTATTAATGTGCCATTTTATCATATTTTTATATTTTTATAAAACAAAGTATTATGACAAAAATAAATGATACGGTAAAGGAGTTGTTTGTTGAATATTTGGACAAAAGAAATCATAGAAAAACTCCTGAAAGATTTGCAATTTTAGAAGAAATATATTCCAGAGAAAATCATTTTGATATAGAATCTCTATATATTTCAATGAAAAATAAAAATTATAGAGTTAGCAGGGCAACAATTTATAACACAATTGATTTATTACTTGATTGTAATCTTTTAATTAAACATCATTTTGAAAAAAACATAGCACAATTTGAAAGATCATATAAATTTAAACAGCACGACCATATGGTTTGTGATGTTTGTGGGAAAATTATTGAATTTTGTGACCCAAGAATTTATAATATTGAAACAACTATTAGCAAATTAATGAAATTTAAAATAAAATATCATTCTTTATATTTTCATGGTATTTGCGAAGAGTGTATTAAAGACACAGATAAAACAGAAGAAAAAGTTTAAAAGTTTTAGAGTATAAAACACAAAATAGAATAAGCAACACTTAGTAAATATTATGACACACAGAGATATAACTATAATCTTGCACATTGATTTCTTGCATAAATTATCAAGTGTTCCTATGTTCTGAACAATATTATTATAAATACAAATATTTAAGCAACTTATTCAATAACAGTTAATTATACAAGTTTATACAGATGAAGATTGATGTATTATTAGGTCTCCAATGGGGCGATGAAGGAAAAGGAAAAATTGTAGATGTTTTAAGTCCAAAATACGATATTGTTGCTCGTTTTCAGGGCGGTCCCAATGCAGGGCATACTTTAATTTTTAATAAGCAAAAGCATGTATTACACCTCATTCCGTCTGGAATTTTTAGAGAAAACACAATTAACATTATAGGCGATGGTGTTGTTCTTGACCCTGTAATTTTTATGCAAGAAGTCTCCGGTATTTCAAAAGCAGGAATTGATTTAACAAAAAATTTATTTTTAGCAGAAAAAACTAATTTAATTCTGCCTACTCATAGGATTTTAGATGCTGCTAACGAAAAAGAACTTGGTAAATCTAAAATTGGTTCTACAGGAAAAGGAATTGGACCTGCATATACCGACAAAGTTAGTAGAAATGCATTGCATATTGGAGATATTTTATTGCAAAATTTCAAAGAAAAATATGAAAATCTAAAACAAAAACATTTAAACCGTTTAAAAACATATGATTTTGATTTTAACATAGCAGAGTACGAAACTAAATGGTTTGCTGCTATCGAAAGATTAAAAGAATTTAATATTATAAACAGTAGTAATTTTTTCAATAATGCTTTAAAAGAAGGTAAAAAAATTTTAGCGGAAGGTGCACAAGGGACATTATTAGATATTAATGCAGGAACTTACCCTTTTGTTACCTCTTCAACAGTTTCAACAGCAGGAGTTTGCACAGGATTAGGAGTTGCACCAAATAAAATTGGTGAAGTTTTTGGTATTTTTAAAGCATATACTACTCGTGTAGGCAGTGGACCATTTCCTACTGAACTTTTTGATGAAGATGGAAAAAAACTTCAAGAATTAGGAGGTGAATATGGAGCAACAACAGGAAGAGAAAGGCGTTGCGGATGGCTTGATTTAGTTGCTCTCAAATATGCAATTCAAATTAATGGTGTTTCTAAACTTATTATGACAAAATCTGATGTTTTAGAAGGATTTGAATATTTTAAAGTATCTGAACGATATAAAACAAATAAGAATAAAATAATTAATTATTTTCCTAATAACCTTTTGAATATAAAACCTGTTTTGAAAAAAATTAATCCTTGGAAAGAAGATTTAAAGAAATGCAAATCTAAAAAAGATTTTCCACAAGAATTACAAGAATATATTTCATATATTGAAAGAGAAACAGAAGTTCCAATAGCTATTGTTTCAACTGGTGCTGATAGAAATGAAACTGTTTTTTGTTAACTCTAATTGCTACTTTTTTGAGTTTTATAAGGAATTGTAAAGAAAAACTTTGAGCCATTTTTGCTGGATTTAAGCCATATTTTTCCTCCAAGCATCTCAACGTATGCTTTAGATATTGCTAGTCCTAAGCCAGTTCCTCCATGTTTTCGTGTAGTTGACTCATCTGCTTGCCTGAAACGTTCAAAAATCAGTTCCTGATATTTTAAAGGAATACCAATTCCTGTATCTTCAACAGAAAATAATAAAAAAGCATCATTATATTTTGAAGAGTTCAATGTAATTGTTCCTTTTTTTGTAAACTTTGAAGCATTACTAATTAAATTAATCAAAATCTGCTTAAGTTTTGTTTCATCTGTATAAATATAATCTTCTCCGGAAGCTAATCCATAATTTACAATTAATTTTGTTTTTTCTCCACTTTTTTCAGAAATATTTTTATTGAAAAAATTAAATATATTTCTTATACAATAATTTATACTGCATTTAGTTTCTTTTGGTTTAATAAATCCAGCATCTATTTTTGAAATATTTATAATATCATCAATTAAACTTAGCAAATGCTTTCCACTATCTAAAATAATATTAATAAATTCTAATTTGTCTTCATTTTTTAAATTATTTTGTTTTAATAACTGAGTAAAACCAAGAATACCATTCATAGGAGTTCTAATTTCATGACTCATATTAGCAAGAAATGCAGCCTGCATATTTGCATCGGCTTCTGCATCTTTTTTTGCTTTTACAAGAGCTTCTTCATACATCTTTTTTTCTGTATTATTTCTCATAACAAGATGAACATATAACACTTTACCATTCTCAATAACAGGAGCATACGAGTTTTCAACAGGAATTTCTTTCCCTTTTTTGTCTCTAATGAAAAACTCAAAAGTACCACTGTTTTTTTTATGAGAAACTTCGGAAAGTAGCTTAAAAGCCATAATTATATCAGATTTTCTTGACAAAAAATATGAAAAAGGTTTTCCTATAATTTCTTCGGGTTCAAAACCGGAAAGTTTTTTTATTTGCGGACTTACATATAATAATTCTCCTGTTAAAGATACTCTGATAACAACATCGTTTAAATTTTCTATTAATATTTTATATTTTCTCTCACTTCTTTCCAGTTCTTGTTCAAATTTCTTTCTTTCTGTAATATCTCTGCCAATACTCAAAATTGCTTTCTTTTCATTAAAATCAATAACTTTTGAAATAACCTCTGTTAATAAAAATTCTCGTTTTTTTGAAATGTCAGTAGTTTCAAAAACTGAATATCCATGTTTCCTAATTTCTCTCATTCTTTTTTTAAACCTATCAGGATTTTCATCAACATCAAAATCTTCTATTTTGAGTTTCATTGCTTCATCATAAGAGTATCCGAGTTTTTTGCAAAAAGAATTATTAACTGCAAGCATTTTTCCTGAAAAATCATGAATAATTATTGTGTCATTTGAAAAATCAAAAATATTTTTTAAATTTTTTTCGCTTTGACTAAGAGATTTTAAAATCTTTCTCTTCTTTGTAATTATTTCTTTGACTGCTAAGAATTTAATTATTTCCCCATTGTTCAATTTAAGAGGTGTGATAGTTGTATTATCCCAAAAAAGATTACCTAATTTATCAACATTCTTAAACTCTCCTCTCCAAACTTTTCCTGATTTTATAGTTTTCCATAGGTTTTCATATAAAATATTATCTTTGTCTTTTGTCTTGAAAATTCTTGGAGTTTTTCCTAAAACTTCATTCAAACTGTAAGATGTAATTTCTGTAAACCTTTTATTTACATATTCAAACTTTCCATCAGTATCAGTTATAAAAACAATATTTGCACTTTGCTCAACAGCAAGCGAAATAATGTTTGAGAAATTTTCGTTAACAGAAAAAATTGATATTTTTTCGGGCTGTTTTTTCACACAATACAGTTTATTTATATCGTAAAATTAATTAAATTTTTTAATAAAAACTTATAATTTTATACTTTCAAATATTTATTTTTTTTAAACACATGGATCTCTATCGAATATTATTAGTTTCTTTTATTTTGTTGAATGTCAATATTTTTGCTCAAAAAAATAAGAAATCAGAAAAAATTCCTAAAAACATAGAACTTATTTCCAGCAAGTTTTCTTTCACACCATTTTATGTGAACGAATATTCATATTTTCAAATAAAAAGCAGGAAGTATAAACATGATGGAACTATCAAATACAAACCAAATATTATTGGTAGTGTTGGAGCAAAACTTACTATTAAAAACTTCACTTTAGCATACGCTCACGCACTTCCAAGACCAACTGATTTTGGAAAAACAAAAGCCCTCAATTTAATATTTAATTACCAAAGAAGAGTATTTGGACTACAATTGTTTTGGATTCAATACTCAGGATTATACATTGACACTTTAGACAGATATAGAATTTATAATGAGTATAAGAAAACAGAAATAGACAGTGCTATTATTTTAAGACCCGACATAAAACTAAACACAATTGGTTTTCAAACTAATATTATAACTAATAAAAATTTCTCAATAAATGCAGCATTTGAACAAACCGAAAGGCAGAAAAAAACATCAGGTTCTTTCATAATATCTATGGGATTTAATTATATGGGTGTGAAGAATAATAAAGGAGAATCACTAATCTTACCTTCTTTAAAAAAATATTATCCTCTTACTTCTGAAATATATAATTTAGGAGCAGTTTCTTTTAAAATTGCTCCCGGATTTGGCTATAGTTTTATTATAAAGAAATATTTTAGTGTTTCGGCAATTCTATCTGCCGGTGCAGATGTTCAGTTTAAATGGTATGCCTTAACAAATTCAACTTTTAAAAAATATAGACCTTGGCTAACGTTTAATTACGGAGTGAAAACTGCAATTGGTTATAATGGAGAAAATATAACAGCTAATCTTATTTATTCTAGAAATCAAGACATTATAGGTTTTAACAGAATTTACCTTGATAATGAATATAACAGCAAAACAAATTTTAAATTTTTTAGAGAGTTTCTAAAAGTTAGTGTTGGATTTAGGATTAATTAATTTTATTTTAAAATTTCAATCTTAACAGGAACATGCCCTGTTTTTATCATATCTATTTGTTGTGCAGCTTTTTTTGACAAATCTATTACACGCCCTTTTACAAAGGGTCCTCTATCATTTATTTTTACAACAACACTTTTATTATTTTTAAGATTTGTTACTCTTACTTTTGTTCCAAAGGCAAGTTTCTTGTGTGCCGCAGTTAATTTATTCATATTAAAAACTTCACCATTTGCAGTTTTCTTGCCGTTAAAACCTGGTCCATACCAACTTGCCTCACCTTTTTGATAAAATTTATAATTTGATCTTACTTCCTTTTCTTTTGAAACTGAACATGAAAAGGAAAAACTTAAACTTACTATTATTAATATTTTTAGCTTCATATTTGTTGGGTTGTAGTTGGTTGATTTCTAATAAGTTACTTGTAATTTTAATGGATGTTTTGTTCAGAACATAGGAACACTTGCCATGTTTTCTGTAAGAAATTAGTATGCGGGTTAATCCTCATTACTTAGCACGTTTAAGAGAAAAATCCATTGAGTATAATTTTTTTTATTATTGAAAACAAAAATATTAAAAATAATTGTTCCAAAAGATTATTATGATATTTTTTTGACCAAATTTATAAGAAACAAGTTTGTTTATAATATTAAAAATAGCATATTTGCACAAAATTTATAAAGTAAAGATGTTCAACAGAAGAGTATTAAGAACAAAAGTTCTTCAAGTATTATACGCATCATACAAAAAAGATGAAAATTCTTTAAAAAAGCCTGAAAATGAGCTACTTTTCAGCATTCAAAGAAGTTATGATTTACTATTTTTCATAATTCTTCTTCTTGAAGATGTTACTGCTTATGCAAATAAAATAACAGACATCAGAAAAAATAAACAAGTTGCTACTTCACAAGATAGAAATCCTAATTTGAAATTTATCAACAATAGAGTTACTAAAATTTTGACTGAAAATGAAATATACATTAAGCACATAAATGAAAATAAATTAAGTTGGGATAATAGCCCGGAGTTGATACGGAAAATATATAAAATTCTTGAAGAATCAGAAGTTTTTGACATATATATGAATCAAAAAGATGATAATTTCAGAAACGACAAACGAATTATTCAATTCTTTTTTTCCGAAATTCTTTATAATTGCAAAGAATTGTATTCTACACTTGAAGAGCAAAGTATTTTTTGGATAAGTGAAATTGATTTTGTGATAATAAAACTAACTCATATTATTGATAATATAAAAAGAGGTCGTCCTGAAACAGTAAAATTTCCAGAAATGTTCAAAAAAGAAGACGATAAAGAATTTGTCGTTAATTTGTTAAGAAATACATTAGTTAATACCCAAGAATATACACAAATAGTTAAAGAAAAAGTTCTTAATTGGGATGTAAAAAGAATAGCTGATACTGATATGATTATTTTGTTAACAGCAATTTCTGAAATCATAAAATTTCCTTCAATCCCAATAAACGTTACTTTTAATGAATATATTGAGATTGCTAAAATTTTTGGTTCTGAAAAAAGCGGAGTATTTGTTAATGGAATTCTAGATAAAATAATTAAACATTTAGATAAAGAAAAAAAGTTTGTTAAAACAGGTAGAGGACTTGTTACAAAAATAGAAAAATAATTATAATGTTTTTAAAAAAATCAATATTTATAAGTTTTTTTATACTTTTATTCATTATTTTTTCTTGTAACGAAAATAAAAATACAGAAAAAAATAATAATGATTATAGTGGAAAACCAAAAATTGAGTTTTATAAAACCTCTCACGATTTTGGCACTTTAAAAGAAGGTGAAATTGTAGAATGTATCTTTAAATTTAAAAATACCGGAGAAGCCCCTTTAAAACTTCTATATGTAGATGCAGATTGTGGTTGTACTGTGCCGGAATTTAGTAAAAAAGAAATAAAACCGGGAGAAGAAGGAAAAATTAAAGCAGTTTTTAACAGCGATGGGTTCAGAAACAATATTTATAAAACAATTGATGTAGAAACTAATGCTGATTCTCTAATAACAGAACTTATAATAACAGCATTTATAAAATCAAATTTTAATTTAGAATAAATAATTTAACTTTAAAATATTAAAAAAATGGAACAATTAAATTTTATAACTCTAATGATGGGGCAAGGCGAAGGAGGAGGAGATATGACACAAACTCTAATTTTTATGGGTATAATGGTATTCGTATTCTATTTCTTTATGATTCGTCCACAAATGAAAAAACGAAAAGAAGTAGCAAAATTTAGAAGTGAAATGAAAAAAGGAGATAAAATTCTAACTAT
>CAMZKV010000005.1 GCA_947311445.1 uncultured Chlorobiota bacterium
CATATAATCATCAATATTACCCTCATCTTTTATAATATTCTAAAAACAGAAGATAAAGAAAGAAGAGAAAAATTTATAAAAGATGAGGGTAATATTGATGATTATATGCCTATAAAAGACGAAGCTGAGAATAGGTTTAAAGAACTATTTCAAAAATTTGTTGATAAAAAAGAAACTTGGGAGCTTAGATTAAAAGAACATAAAATTAAAAATCTTGAGCAGAAATATCAAGTAGTTAAAGAAATAGAGGAATTAATTAATAAACCGGAAACATTTAATCAAACCTTCAATAAGTTTAAAGAGCTACAAACAAGTTGGAATAAAATTGGTCTAGTGCCAAAAAAAGATGCCAAGCCATTGTTTGATGAATATAACAAACAAGTTCAAAAATTTTACGATTATCTTGAAGTTAATAAAGAACTAAGAGAATTAGATTTCAAGAAAAACTTAGATTTAAAAATTAAATTTTGCGAAAAAGCAGAGGAACTTCTTTTAGAAACAAACTACTCAAAAGCAAAAAAAGAGCTTCAAAACCTTCATAAAAAATGGAAAGAAGCAGGTTCTGTTTCAAATGATAAAAGAGAAGAAATTTGGAGTAGATTTCAAACTGCAACTATAAAAATTAACGAAAAGTTTTCTGAATATATTGAAGAAGTTAAAGCTCAACAAGAAAGAAATCTGGAATCAAAACAATTTTTAGTAAGCAAAGCAGAGGAAGCTTCTGAGGGAGAATATTCTACACATAAAGAATGGAAAGATGCTTCAAATAGAGTTATTGAGCTTCAAAAACTATGGCGAAAAATTGGATATGTACCAAAAGAACATAATAACGAAATTTACAATCAATTTAAACTTGCTTGCGATGCATTTTTTGTGAGGATTAGAGCATTTTATGAAGAAAATGAAAAGCATAGAGACGATAATTATCAAAAAAAGTTGGATTTATGCAATCAAGCAGAAAGTCTTCAGGCAAGTAATGAGTGGAATAATACTACTGAACTTTACAAAAAAATTCAACAAGAATGGAAAGAAATAGGTCCTGTTTCTCAAAAATACTCAGACGAAATTTGGAAGCGTTTTAGGAAAGCATGTAATACTTTCTTTAACAGAAAAAAAGAACATTTTAAAGATAAAAAATCAAAGGAAAGAGAAAACTTAGTTTTAAAACAAGAAATTATTAAACAAATATTAGAGTTTGATTTCTCTGGAAACCAAATAGATGATTTAAAACAATTAAAAGAATTTCAAAATAAGTTTACTACAATAGGTTATGTTCCGTATGATAAAAAGGATCAAATATATAAAGAGTATCATAATGCTATTGATGAGCAATTAGGAAAACTAAATATCAGCAGAGAAGAACAAAATGAATTGAAATTTAATGAAAATGTAGAAATAATAAAAAGTTCGCCGGGAGCAGAAAGGTTGGCATACAATGAAATTTCTAAATTACAAAAGAAAATTGATGTGCTTAATGATGATATTAAAATTTGGGAAAATAATATTGGCTTTTTTGCAAGTTCAAAAAACTCAGAATCAATGATTCATAATATAAATGAGAAAATTGAAAAAGCTAAAGAAAATGTTGTAAAACTTCAAAATCAAATTGACGAATTAGCACAAATAAAAGATTAATTTCAATCCTGAGAATTTGAAAGAAACAAATTATATATTTATAACAGGTGGAGTAACATCTTCACTAGGCAAAGGAATTATTTCTTCTTCTTTGGCTAAATTGTTGAAAGCAAGAGGGTTTTCTGTAACTATTCAAAAATTAGACCCATATATTAATATTGACCCAGGAACATTAAACCCATATGAACATGGAGAATGTTTTGTTACAGATGATGGAGCAGAAACAGATTTGGACTTAGGGCATTATGAACGATTTACAGATGTAAGGACTTCGCAAGCAAATAATGTAACAACCGGGCGAATATATCAAACAGTTATTGATAAAGAAAGGCGAGGAGATTATCTTGGTAAAACAGTTCAAATTATTCCTCATATAACTGATGAAATCCAAAGAAGAATAAGGTTGCTTGGAAAAGAAGATTATAATTTTGTGATTACTGAAATAGGAGGAACTGTTGGAGACATTGAGTCTTTTCCATACATTGAAGCAATAAGACAATTAAAATGGAATTTAGAAGGAAGAACTATTGTAATACACTTAACATTAGTGCCTTATCTTTCAACTTCAAAAGAATTAAAAACAAAACCAACCCAACATTCAGTAAAAATGTTGCTGGAAAATGGAGTTCAACCAGACATACTAGTTTTACGAACCGAAAGAACTCTAACAAAAGAAGTAAGAGAAAAAGTAGCCAAATTTTGCAATGTAAATTTAAGCTCTGTAATTGAATCTATTGATGCTTCAACAATATACGAAGTGCCAATTTTAATGCAAAAAGAAAAGTTGGATGAAGTTGTTTTACAAAAATTTAAAATACCATATAAAGAAACAGTTGATTTAGAAAGATGGAAATCAGTTATTAAAAAAATTAAAAATTCAAAATGTTCTCTAAAAATTGCACTTGTCGGGAAATATGTTGAGTTGCCAGATGCCTATAAATCAATTAATGAGTCACTAATACATGCAGGAGCTGAAATTGATTGTAAACCAAAAATTATATTTCTTCATTCAGAAAAAATTGAAGAATCAAGTGTAAAAGATTTACTGAAAGATTTTGACGGAATAATTGTAGCTCCGGGGTTTGGACACAGAGGGATTGAAGGTAAAATAACAGCAATAAAATTTGCAAGAGAAAACAATATACCTTTTTTTGGAATATGTCTTGGAATGCAATGTGCAGTAATTGAATTTGCAAGAAATGTTCTAAAACTAAAAGATGCCAATTCAACAGAAATGCATCAGAATACACCATTTCCGGTTATTGATTTAATGGAAGAACAAAAAAATATTAATGATTTAGGAGGGACAATGAGGCTTGGAGCTTATAAATGTGTTCTTAATGAAAAATCAAAACTTATTAAAGAATATAATAAAAAAGATATATCTGAAAGACATAGGCACAGGTACGAGTTTAATAATGAGTATAAAAAACAATTTGAAAATAAAGGAATGATGGCAACAGGAATAAATCCAAATACCGGTTTAGTTGAAATTATTGAAATTGAAAATCATAAATGGTTTGTTGGAGTCCAATTTCATCCTGAGTATAAAAGCACTGTGTTAAACCCACACCCTGTTTTTATTTCATTCTTAAAAGCATGCAAAAAAAGTAATAAATTAAATAAATAACCAACAGCAAAAAGCCAGTAGCCAATAGCTAAAAATAATAAAAAATGGATAAAAATCAAATAATAGGAATAATTCTAATCTTTGCTCTTTTAATAGGATATGGCATATACACTAGCCCCACAGAAGAACAAAAAGCCGAAATAGCTAGAAAACAAGACTCTATAAGAAGAGAAAATGCAAGACTACTACGTTTAGATTCAT
This sequence comes from uncultured Chlorobiota bacterium, assembly GCA_947311445.1. Classification (GTDB taxonomy): domain Bacteria; phylum Bacteroidota; class Bacteroidia; order Bacteroidales; family JAADGE01; genus JAADGE01. Next base: position 3,467 of record CAMZKV010000005.1, read on the forward strand.
TAAGAAAAATAGAAGATTCAATTTCCGAAGCCAAAAAAAGTGAAGCTCAGATTATTATTGATAGCACAATTGTAGATTCTGTTAAACTAGCTAATTTAGATAAGAATTACGGTGTTTTTGCAAATTCTGCAAAAGGAACAGAAGAATTTATAACCCTTGAAAACAAAAAAATAAAAATTAAATTTACAACAAAAGGGGGATATCCATATTATGCTGAATTAAAGGAGTTTAAGACATACGACAGCCTTCCTCTAATTCTTTTTGATAATCATGAAAATACTTTTGATTTAAGTTTTTCAGCAAAAAATAATAGAATTAATACTTCCGATTTGTTTTTTGAAAATATAAGTGGAAAGCCTGTTATTGATGCAAGTACAAACAAGCAAAGTGTTACATTAAGAGTAAACGCAGGAGAAGGTAAATACATAGAATACAAATACACCTTGCAACCAGAATCTTACTTACTTAAATACGATGTTAGATTTTATGGACTTGAAAACGACATAGCTTCAAATGCTAGTTATATTGATATATTGTGGAAAGCAAAATCAAGAAGACAAGAAAAAGGTGCAAAATGGGAAAACCAAAACACAACAATTTATTATAAAACAAAAACCGGAGAAGTAGATTATTTAACAGAAACATCTGATGATAAAGAAGAAAATGTTGACCTTAAAGTAAAATGGATAGCATACAAAGACCACTTTTTTTCATCTGTCCTTATTGCACACAACTCTTTTAGCGAAGCAAAATTAAGATATGAAAAAGATGAGTTGGAAGAAAAATATTTAAAAGACTTTGAAAGCAATATTTATTTAGAATTTGAAAAATCAAATGATAAAAAATACGAGTTTTCATACTACTTAGGTCCTAATGATTACGATATTTTATCTGATGTATCAGTTTCCGAAAAAGATAATTTGAGTCTGGAAAAAATGATTCCATTAGGTTGGGCTATTTTTAGATGGGTAAACATATATATCATTATTCCCTTGTTTAATTTTTTAGGTTTAATATTTGGAACAAATATGGGTCTTATTATACTGGTAATGACCTTGTTAATAAAACTTGTTCTTTTTCCTCTAACTCTAAAATCCTTTAAATCATCAGCAAAAATGAGGGTTCTAAAACCTCAAATTGATGAAATAAATAAAAAGATACCAAAAGAAAAAACAATGGAACGCCAGCAAGCAACAATGGCTCTCTACAAAAAAGTAGGAGTAAATCCTATGGGAGGTTGTTTGCCAATGTTACTCCAAATGCCTATATTAATAGCAATGTTTCGCTTTTTTCCCGCATCAATTGAACTCAGACAAAAAAGTTTCCTTTGGGCAACAGACCTGTCTTCTTATGACTCTATATTAGATTTCCCCGCAGGATTTAGCATACCTATGTATGGAGACCACATAAGTTTGTTTACCCTACTTATGGCAGCAGCAATGCTAGTTAGCCAATTATTAAACAAAAATCAAATGTCGGGCGGAAATGCACAAATGCCCGGAATGAAAATGATGCTGTACATGATGCCTGTTATGATGCTTTTATGGTTCAATAATTATTCTGCCGGTTTGAGTTATTATTATTTCTTATCTAACATGGTTACTATTATTCAAACATTGGTAATAAGAAAAATGATTGATGAAGACGCATTGTTAGCAACGCTTAATGCAAATAAAAAGAAACCCAAGAAACAATCAAAATGGCAATCTCGTTTGGCTGAAATGCAAAGGCAACAAGAACTACAAAAAAAGAAGAAAAGAAGATAGTTTGCGTATAAAATTTATTTAACTGTATTATTCAAATGTTTTGGGACTTTTCATGAAATAGAATTTTTTTTTATTTATGTTAGACTTAAAAAAATTACTGGAATTCCAACAAAAATACTTACAAAAAGGGATACTGTTGTATTAATGCATAAAGCGGGTTAAAATACTCACAATATTTCTAAGTTCATTTTTTTTAAAAATTGGTTCAAAATATTCAATATAACCATTCAATTCTTGAAGTTTTAAAACTTTAACAAATTTAAAATCGTTTTTTGGCTTGTTATTTATCATTACTAACAAATTTTTAATTGGAATTTTCTTTTCTCCCCAATGATGAGAGTTTGTAAATTCAAAATCTTGCAAATTATTAAGAAAAACAAATAAAGCGTAGCTCGATCTTAATATCTGGTCAATAGGAGATCTTAAATCAAATGATTTTATAGAACTCTTGCTCCAATTCTTAGTTTCTAACAAAAAAATACCTGAACGAGCAACTAATAAATGATCTATTTGTATCGAAAAAATTCTATCTTTAGTTTTTTTATTATAAATTGGAGGATCAAATTCTAAGTGAAAATCATTAAAAAGAACATAATCATCTGAAAGTTTTGATAATTCTTTTACAACCATATTCTCTCCAATAGCACCGGCAATCAAGGGGTATAGTTTGTCAATTGTGCTTTTAATATAATTCAGTTCGTATATCTGTGTTTCACTCCTTTTTTTAATTTCTTTACCTTTGTTTTCTGTTAAATATGAAATTTTACTATTAAGATTACTAATTATATTCTTTATATTTTGTTGTTGTTTAGAAACTATGTAATCAAAATTCTCTATTAAATAATTTCTTTTTCTCTCTTTTTTTCTTAATTTATATTTAATAATATGTTTTGAAATGAAATTTGTTTTTTTGTTGGTAAGTTTTGTTAAATCAGCATCTATACTTTCAATATCTTGATTTAATAAGGAAGGTAAAATTTTAATTTTTTCATTACTATTGTTAATTTCAATTTTGATGCTTTGTATTTCTTCAAGAATTATATTCTCAGTATTTTTTAATAAGGTATTTTTCTTGTTTTTATATTCCCTTATAAATTCATTAATATCAGATACTGAATTGAAAATAAAAATATCTCTTTCATTCAACTCTCTTTTCAACGCTTTAAGCGATTCAATTTTTCCAATTATTTTCGTCATAATTGAATGTCCTTAAATGAAGAATTTTAAGAAATTATTGTTTTATGATTTAACAACAAGAACACATAAATATAAAATTATCAAAAACTATTTTTTACCAAATAAAGCACCAATGTCATCCCCCACAGAGAAAAGAATATATATGATAACAATGAAAGGAATAATAAAACTTTGCAAGAATATTAGTAGAATAAAAGAAATAATTATAAATATATATTTTGATTTGTTTTTTGAAAAACTGTAATCTTTAAATTTAAAAGAAAACATTGGCAAATCTACTAGCTGAAGAATACTAAAAACAACAATAGAAACAACATAAAACCAAAAAATTGTTAAAATATATACTTGAATACCAATAATTGCAAGAATAAAATCGAAAGGTAAGTTAACATCTAACCAGGTTTTTAAAATAATTAAATTATCAGGATCAAAATTGTTAAGCAATGGCAAAGATGCAAAAAATAAAGCAGATGCAGGAGTTGCTAAACCCATAAAAGATGAAGATTGCCTATCGTCAGAATTGAATTTTGCCAAGCGTAATGCTGCTGCAACAATTAATAATATAGGAGAAATCATTATTATGATGTCAACAAAAGCTAAATCAATAGAAAAACTTTTTATCTCAAGTGCATATTTCAACATTTGAAAACTTATAACAGCAGGAGCAATCCCAAAACTTACTAAATCCGATAAAGAATCTAGTTGAGCACCTATCTTAGATTCAGATTTTAATAATCTGGCAACAAAACCATCTAAAAAGTCAAATATTAAAGCAATAAAAATAAATAAAGACGCCAAATATAATTTATCCGACATCTCAAAGGCATAAAATATTGCAAAACTACCCGCAATTAGATTAAATAAGGTTAATATGTTAGGTATAGTAAAGTATTTTAAATCGTTGTTCATTTCTTTAAAATTTTTGTATTAAGTTAGTATTAAGCATGTTGAACTCTTGTGTATGCTATAAAAAATATTTTTTCTTCTAACATTAAGAATTATTGTTTTTTAGTTAAGTATTTTGCTTTGTTTTTACTTGGTCATGTTTTTTTATAAAGTTGTTTTTTCATAAGTATTTCATAATTTTATTTTAAAAAAAGACAATATGTTTGCACTTTTACAGTTTCTAATATTAATGTAAAAATATTCAAAATTTACGAAATGCCAAAATTATTAGTACTGATTTTTGTTTTTTCTTTGCAACTTGCTCATTCTCAGATTAGGATATATAGTAATGAATTCCTCTCAGTTGGGGTAGGAGCAAGAGCTTTGTCAATGTCAAATTCTGTTGTAGCATCTTCAAATGATGCAGAATCCTCATATTGGAATCCAGCCGGCTTGGTGAATCAACATAATAAATATCAAGTTTCAGCAATGCACTCCGAATATTTTGCAGGAATTGCTAAATTTGACTATCTAGGTGCTTCGTTCAAGGCATCAGATTCAACTGTTATTGGAGCAACAATTTTAAGATTTGGAATTGATGATATACCAAACACACTTGAGCTTATTGATGTCAATGGAAATATTGATTACAGTAGAATTAAACATTTTTCTGTCGCAGACTATGCATTTCTCTTATCTTATGCCAAAAAAACCAAAATAAAAGGACTGTCATATGGAGTAAATGCAAAAATTATATACCGAAACCAAGCACAATTTGCAAAAGCATTTGGATTTGGATTTGATGCTGCTTTAAATTACAAAAAAGGAAAATGGATATATGGAGCAAATTTTAAAGATGTAAGTTCAACTTTTAATGCATGGTTCTATAATACAGAGGATTATAAAGAAATTTTTGAAGAAACAGGAAATGAAATCCCTTCTAATAGTGTCGAAATAACCATGCCGGAATTACTTCTTGGAACCGGTAGAATATTTCAAATTAATGAAAAATATAATTTGCTCGCAGAAATTGGTGCAGACATTAGTTTTGATGGAAAAAAACATGTCCTTTTGTCTTCAAAAGCAGTAAGTTTAGATCCTCACATTGGATTAGAAGCTTCATATAAAAATTTTGTTTTTTTAAGAGCCGGAACCGGTAATTTTGCAATAATTCAAGACTTTGAAAAAAACAAAATGAATTTTCAGCCAAGTGTAGGGCTTGGTGTAAAAATATTTAACCTAAGAATAGATTATGCACTTACAGACATTGGGGATCAATCAATAGCTCTTTATTCAAATGTGTTTTCACTAAGCTATGGTTTTAATGGGACAAAATAATTAAAATAGTAACTTTTTCTTATTTCTAACGTTCTATTGATAAAAAACTCAAATTCACCTGTAAAAATCTTCATAAAAAAGTACTTTTTTCCGAATAAAGTTATAATTTCGCGCCATGTTTAAAAACAAATTAAATATAATTCTTATAAGCGTTTCTGTAATTTTCTTATTTCAGTCTTGTAATTTTAGTAGAGCAAAAAAAATATCGAACCCTTCAAAAAAGTATGCAAGGGCTATGGAATATTACGAGTTTGGGAAATATGCAAAAACTCAAATATTGCTTGAAGATGTTATACTTTCATTAAGAATGACAAAAGAAGGAGAGGATGCACTTTATAAATACGCAGATTCTTATTTTCATATAAAAGATTATATACTTGCAGGATATTATTTTAGAAAATATGTAGAAGACTATCCAAAAGGTGAAAATGCAGAAAAAGCTCAATTTATGAGTGCAAAATGTTACTACCTTGAAGCTCCAAAATCAAAATTAGACCAAAATGCAACACTAACTGCATTACAAGAATTTGAATTTTTTATAACAAAATACCCTAAAAGCTCAAAGATTACAGAATGTAACGTGTTAATTGATGAACTCAGAGAAAAATTAGAAAAAAAATCATACCAAAACGCAAAACTATACTATGATATTGGATATTATAATGCTGCAACAATTGCTCTTAAAAATAGTATAAAAGATTATCCTGACACAAAATTTAAAGAAGATATACATTATTATATAGTTATGGCAAAATATAAATATGCCAAAAATAGTATCTTAACTAAACAAATAGAAAGATATAATGAAGTTATAACTTCTTATAATAAAATGATAGAAAAATATCCGAATACAAAGTATGGCAAAGAATTAAGCTCAATTCTTACTTTAACTAAGAAAAAAATTGAAACAACAAAAGTGAAAATTACAAGAATCTAAATTTAAAAACTGATAGAAATAAAATAAATATGGATTATAAAAAAACAACAGCTTCAGAAACCACAATAACAAGAAATTTTTCAGATTTTGAAATGAAAACTGGAAATATATACGAATCTCTTACAATTATATCAAAGAGATCGAAACAAATTCAAAGAGAAATTAAGGAAGAACTAGATAAAAAACTTAAAGAATTTGCCTCTTATGCAGATAATTTAGAAGAAATATTTGAAAATAGAGAGCAGATTGAAATATCAAAATTTTATGAAAAACTTCCAAAACCTATTTTAATTGCTACAAAAGAATTCTTGGATGATGAAATTTATTATAGATATCCGGAAGAAAATATTGAAGCATAAGCACTTTCTTATATCATGAATATGAAAGGGAAAAAAATATTATTGGGAATAACCGGAGGAATAGCTGCTTATAAAGCGGCTATTCTTATTAGATTGCTTATAAAAAAAGGAGCAGAAATACAGATAATTACAACACCATTTGCAGAGAAATTTATAACTCCGCTTACTCTTGCCACACTGTCAAAAAGACCTGTTCTAAAATTGTTTTTTAATCCCGAGAATGGAGATTGGAATAGTCATGTTGATCTCGGTCTTTGGGCAGATGCTTTTATAATTGCACCCGCAACTGCCAATACTATGGGCAAAGCAGCTAACGGAATAGCAGATAACCTTCTTCTCACTAGCTATCTCTCTGCAAAATGTCCTGTCTTTTGGGCTCCTGCAATGGATTTAGATATGTTTCTTCACACAGCTGTTCAGCAAAACATTGAAAGACTAAAGTCTTTTGGAAATTATATAATTGATGCCGAAACCGGAGAGCTTGCAAGTGGGCTTGAGGGGAAAGGACGAATGGCTGAACCTGAAAAAATTGTAGAGATGCTAGATGATTTTTTTCAAAAAAAAAAAAAACTAAATAATTATATAGTTACAATAACTGCCGGACCCACATACGAGAAAATTGATCCGGTACGATTCATTGGAAATAGATCTAGTGGAAAAATGGCATATGCTCTTGCAGAAAATCTTGCTAATTTAGGAGCAAAAGTAAATTTGGTATCAGGACCTGTTTCTTTAAAAGCAAAACATTCTAACATTAAAATCTTTCATGTTGAATCTGCCGAAGAAATGTATCTGGCAACTAAAAGGCTTTTTAGCACAAGTAATATCATAATTTTTGCAGCAGCCGTTGCCGATTATACTCCGGAGAACAAACAGCTTAATAAAATTAAAAAGAAATCGGACAACTTAAATCTTATTTTAAAATCTACGAAAGATATTGCAAAAGAATTAAGCAATAGTAAGAAAGACAAACAAATAACAGTTGGTTTTGCTTTAGAAACAAATAATGAATTAGAAAATGCAAAAAAGAAAATTAGAAATAAAAATTTTGACTTTATTGTATTAAATTCGTTAAATGATAAAGGTGCTGGTTTTGCACATGATACTAATAAAATTACAATAATTGATAAAAACAATAAAATTGAAAGATTTGAGTTAAAATCTAAGAAGGAAGTTGCAAAAGACATATCAAATAAAATTATTAAATTAATTTATCCTTTAAAATGAAACAAGCAATAATTTTTTTTATTTCAATAATAACAACATTGAATTTTTATTCGCAAGAACTTAACTGTCGTATAAGTACGCCTCATAGTCAAGTTCAAGGAACTAATGATGACTTGTTTAGGTCGCTACAAAAAGACCTTTATGAATTTATGAATAATATAAAATGGACAAATAATGTTTTTTCTAATGAGGAAAGAATAGAATGCCAAATTCAAATAAACATAAAAGATTTTAATGGAATAGATAAATTTAAAGGTACAATATCTGTGCAATCCAGCAGAACTGTGTATAACACAAATTACAAATCTACACTATTAAACTTTAAAGAAGAAAATGACTTTCAATTCTCTTATACTGAGGGTGTAGCACTTGAATTTAATGAAAGTACACATCTGAACAATCTAACATCTGTCTTGGCATATTATGCCTATATTATTATTGGATTAGATTATGATTCCTACGGAATGCTCAGTGGGACAGAATATTTTCAAAAGGCAAAAAATATAATGCACAATGCACAATCTGACCCAGATGATCAAAGCTGGCAGGCATTTGGGAATAGTAGAAAAAATAGGTACTATTTAATTGAAAATCTTACTTCAAACGATAACTCCGGTTTAAGAAAACTATATTATAAATATCATAGATTAGGCTTAGATGTTATGTCTGAAAATATTGAACAAGGAAGAAATCAAATTGTAAATTCTTTGCAACTAATGAAAACAGTATATAACAGAAAACCCGACTCCTACCTTTTAAGTATTGTGATTTCTTCAAAAATGAAAGAAATTGTTAAAATATTTTCCGAAGCTCCAATGCCGGAAAAAAGAAGAGTTTACAATATTCTTAAAGAAATTGCCCCCACCAATATTGATGTTGACAATATCATAAAAATACCTCGGCAAAATTAAAACATATTTTTTGTACTTAATTAAAGTACACCATAAAAAAAATTTGTAATGTAACATTTAAATATTAACTTTGCATCACAAAGTACTTTTTAAATAAAGCATAAAATGGATAATGAAAACAAAAAGCATTTAGAAGATTTAAAAGAAATCCGTTCTATAATGGAGCGTTCATCAAGTTTTTTATCTTTAAGCGGCTTATCAGGAATTTTTGCAGGAATTTTTGCCCTCATAGGAGCAAGTTTTGCATATTGGTATATTTATATTTATCATGCTTTTAAGCGAAGCTCAATTATAGTAAACCCAATTGATTTTAATTTCGAAATTGCAACAGTTCTTTTTTTAGATGCAGGAATTGTCCTTTTTCTTGCTCTTGCCTCAGGATATTGGTTTACATACAAAAATTCTAAGAAAAAAGGATTAAAAATGTGGAACCCAATTTCAAAAAAATTAATTTTTGCACTATTAATTCCACTAGTAACCGGAGGCTTGTTTTCTCTTATTTTAATTTGGCATGGTGCAACTTTTATAATATCTTCAACAACATTAATTTTTTATGGTCTTTCACTTATAAACGCCTCAAAATATACAGTTAGAGATATCCGCTATCTTGGAATTTCACAAGTAATTATTGGATTAGTTGATGCTATTGATATTGGCTATGGACTTTTCTATTGGACATTAGGGTTTGGTGTTATGCACATTATTTATGGTACAATTATGTATTTTAAATATGAGAAAAATGATTAGTTGATGTGATGATTAGATGATTTAATTTGCAAAAAAATAAAACGATACAAGAAAGCAGTATAAAAAGAAATTTTTGCCTTAGCAGACCCTGTGGGTTTGTGATAATTAACTAAATATAAGAAGTTTAAGATTTTGCATCTTTGCAAACTTAAACCCGCAGGGTCTTTTTATACTGAACTCATATAACAATAAAACAATATAGCAATGAAACAGTTTAACAATATAATAATATTATTCATAAGTTTTTTAAGCTTGGCTTCTTGTGAAAGCACTCATAAAAAACAAGAAAATACAAATGAAACCCCCGAAGCATTTCAAGAGCAAACAGTTCTTCGTGATGTTTCAACTTATTCAAAAAGAGGCAAATACGAGACCTTAGTTGATAAGTTATATAATGAACTTATTGAAAAAGATGCTGAACTTAAAGAAATTGAAGAAGAAATTAAAAGAATAAAAACTATACCAAAGACTACCTATGAAAACATAATTAAAAACAATACTTTCTTAGAAAACAATTCAAAATATTATAATGAATTAAAACCTTTTTTTAATGATACTATTGTTAATTTAAAATCTTTTGTTGCAAAAATACAAGATAGCACATTACGAAATAAAATGACAAAACTAACACTTGAAAGTGAGAATAGATATATTTCAAAAGTAAAAAAAATAGACAGCTTAAATGAATTGCTTTATAAAAAATCTATTGAATTAAACGATTATAAAACAGCACTGAAAATTTCTGCAACTTTAAAAAGCATGGAAAAATATCAAGACAATTACAAACAAGATACAACTAGTTTGAAAGAGCTTATACAAAGGAATGATGATTTGATAAATACAATGAAAAATAAAATAAATAATTAACATCTATTAGTGCACGAATAAAAAAATAACTTTACGTTTCTTTGCGAAAAACTAACAATGCAACAATGCAACAATGCAACAATGTATCAATGCAACAATGTAACAATGTATCAATGCAACAATGTAACAATGTATCAATGCAACAATGAAATCAATAATACAAAATATAAACAAATTTTTTGAAAGCAGAGTTCGGCTTGGAATTATGTCTGTGCTAACAGTACAAGATAAAGCAGATTTTAATTACTTGAAAGAAATGCTTAATTTAACAGACGGAAATCTTGCAAGCCATTTACGTACTCTTGAAAACAAAGGTTACATAAGTGTAAACAAGAAATTTGTTGGAAGAAAAACACAAACGAATTATTATGCAACAAATGAAGGAAGAATTGCATTTAAAAATCATCTTGATGCACTAGAAAATTTAATACACGGAGGCAAGTAATATTTTTTTTGCTATTATACTTTGTACTACAAAGTACTTTTGAAAACAAAATTAAGAAATTTGCTAAATCTTTAAGATTTAGCAAATCTAAAAAGCAATTATAAACTAAAAACAAATAAAAATGAAAAATTTAAAAAGCAATATCTACATTAAAATTGGAATTATTTTCTTTATTGGAATTATTCTATTATCATCAACATCAATGATTACCAACCTTGTAAGGGAAAGAGAGGGATTGCAATTTAGTGCAATAAGTGAAGTAAGTCAAAAATGGGGGAATGCCCAAACAATTAGCGGACCTTTTATTAGTGTGCCTTATTATCGTTATGAAAAACAAATACAAGAAGATAAAAGCATTAAACTTCTAAAATATAAAGAACATATATATTTTTTGCCGGAAAATCTCAAGATTTCAGGAAACATTAAACCTGAGAAAAAAAATAGAGGCATTTATGAAATTGTTGTGTATGGTTCCAAACTGAATATTTCAGGAGATTTTAAAAATATAAATACGGAAGATTTAAACATTGATCCGAAAGATATTTTATGGGATAAAGCAGTTTTAACAACAGGAATAAGTGATTTGCGTGGAGTTCAAAACCAAGTTCTCTTAAAATGGGAAGGCAAAGAACTATTATTTAATCCCGGAACTACAACACCAGACGTAGTAAGCAGTGGTATTAACGCAAAAATCCCTACAATTAATCCCGGTAACACAAGTTCTTTTTATTTTTCATTTAATTTGAACCTAAAAGGAAGCAGAATGCTATATTTTACACCACTTGGAAAGACTACAAATGTAAAGCTAAAATCTACTTGGAATAATCCAAAGTTTAACGGTGCATATATTACAGATAGTAATACAATTGATGAAACGGGTTTTACCGCAAATTGGAAAATATTACATCTTAACAGAAATTATCCGCAAGTTTGGACAAATAATAATTATGATGTTTCAAGTTCAGCATTTGGTGTTGATTTAATTTTACCTGTTGACAGTTACCAAAAAATAACTCGAACCGTAAAATATGCTATACTTTTTATAGGCTTAACATTTTTGGTATTCTTTTTTGTTGAAATACTTAAAAAAAGATTTATTCATCCAATTCAATATATTTTAGTAGGAATTTCGCTAATTGTTTTCTACTCATTATTACTTTCAATATCAGAACACTTAAACTTTGATAAAGCCTTTATAATTTCCGTTATACTTACACTCTTGCTAATTTTTGCTTATGTGAAAGCAATACTAAAATCGTGGAGCTTAACTTTTCTGGTAACAGGCACATTAGCAGTTCTTTACATATTTATCTTTGTGATAATTCAGATGCAAGAATTTTCATTACTAATAGGTAGCATAGGTATTTTTATAATACTTGCTTTTGTAATGTTCTTTTCACGAAAAATTGATTGGTACAATATTAAATTTGAGAAAAAAGATACTAAAAGTGTTGAAGAAAAAGACCTTAAAGCACAGGAAATTATATAAGCAGATAATAAACCGTCCGACCGCTTGGAGCAGTCGGACGGATAACCCCCCTATATTATGAAAATATCAACCTCAGAAATATTATCAGTATTCGTTTTTTTGCCCCCGGCAAAAAATAACTTTATGAAAATAATTAGAAAATTCACTAAATTTTGTTTAAGGATTATGGCAATAATTTTTGGGCTTTTTTTGTAAAAACAAAAAACAAATTTACAAATAAACTTTTTTTACTTATTTTTACAGTTCTTAAAACCTTAAGCCAAAAATGGTAAAAAATCCAGAATTAGAATTAGCAGAAGAATTTGTAAAATTTACTAATCGGAATATTTTTCTTACCGGCAAAGCGGGAACAGGAAAAACTACATTTCTAAGGTCTTTGAAGTTTAAATTGCAAAAACGAATGGTGGTTGTTGCTCCCACCGGAGTCGCAGCAATTAATGCAGGTGGCGTAACAATTCATTCCTTCTTTCAACTTCCTTTCGGACCTATAATTACTGAAAGGGTTGCAGGATACAAAATTGAGAATCCAAATTTTAAACAAAAATTCAACAAAAAAAAATAAACATTATTAAAACATTAGATTTGCTTGTTATTGATGAAATTTCAATGGTACGTGCTGATATTCTTGATGCAATTGATGAAACTTTAAGAAAATATAAAAATAGATTTTTGCCTTTTGGTGGTGTTCAACTTCTTATGATAGGAGATTTGCAACAACTTGCTCCTGTTGTAAAACATAACGAAATGCACTTATTAAGTCCATACTACAAATCAATGTATTTTTTTAACAGCAAAGGTTTGCAAGAAGCAAACATGATAACCGTTGAACTAAAACATATTTACAGGCAAGAAGATAATGTTTTTATCGAAATATTAAATGAAATTCGGAATGATACTCTTTCAAAAAAATCATACTATTTACTTCATCAAAGATATATCCCTGATTTTAAACCCGCAGATAATCAGGGATATATAACATTAACAACTCATAACAACTCTGCAAATATTATTAATGCCGAAAAATTAGAACAACTTAAAACAAAAGTTTATAAATTTAGAGCAAAAGTTCAAGGGAATTTCTCTGAATATGCTTATCCTACCGATTTTGAACTAGAATTGAAAATAGGTGCACAAGTTATGTTTGTGAAAAATGACAGCGATCCGGCAAAAAGATATTTCAATGGAAAAATTGGAAAAATTACAGGTTTTGACGATAATATTGTAATTGTTAAATGCGAAGATGATCGTGAAGTTATTGAAACAGGCAGAGAAACTTGGGAAAATATTAGATATAATATAAACAATGTAACTAAAGAAATTGAAGAAGATTTTATTGGTTCATTCACTCAATACCCTCTACGACTTGCATGGGCTATTACAATTCATAAAAGCCAAGGTCTAACTTTTGAAAAAGCAGTAATTGACGCATCAGCCGCATTTGCTCATGGGCAAACCTATGTTGCACTTAGTAGGTGCAAAACATTGGAAGGATTAGTTTTAAGCTCCAAAATATCTGAAAGTGCAATAATTTGCGATACCGAAGTTAAAGATTTCAACAAAAATGCAGAAGAAAATCAACCAAGTGAAAAGGAACTGAAAAATGCAATTTTTAAGTATCAAGAAGAGTTGATAAATGAGCTTTTTAATTATAAACAGCTTTTTTATAGGTTCAGAGTTTTTGAAAAGAATTTAAGAGAGTATTCAGGAAATTATACTGGTAATATTGGGGAAGCAATTTTACATATAAACCAAAAAGCCCTGCCTAAAATTTCCGGAATTGCTCAGAGTTTTATAAAACAAGTTAATATAATATTGAAAGAAAATCCTGATGCTGAAAAAAATAAAAAATTACAAGAAAGATTAAAAAAAGCTGCCGAATATTTTATTAAATTTCACGAAAATGAAATTATTTCAAATTTTGAAAACAGTAGTTTTGAAACAGACAATGCAACTGTTAAAAAAACAATAAATGAAAGTCTAAGTGCTGTTGATGAAATTCTGAACATAAAACAAAAATGTTTAGATGTATGTTTAAATGGCTTTAAAATTAAAGAATATCTTAATGTTAGAGCAAAATCTGCATTAGAGGAAAAAGCAAAACCAAAAAAGAAAGTTAAAAGTGTTGATACAAAATTTCCGGACTTATATTCAATATTAAAAGAGTGGAGGTATGCACAAGCAGAAGAAGGAGAGGTCCCGCTATATTTAGTTGCTCCTAATAGAACTTTACAAGAGATTGCAAATCAAATTCCTACAACCACAAAACAATTAAAAGAAATATCCGGAATAGGCAAAAAAAAGTTTGAGCAATATGGAGAAGAATTATTGTCAATTGTTCAAAAATACATTAAAGATAATGATATTCAGATAAATACAAACCATCTTGAACTTGACAAAACAAAAGAAAAACCAAAAATAAAGGACTCTAAAAAAAACGAAAAATCTGCTAAGAAAAAGAATTGGGAAAAAACTTTTGAAATGTATCTGGAAGGAAAAACAATTGAAGAAATTGCAAAAGAACAAGGATTTGCAATCATAACTATTGAAGGACATTTGGCATTATGTATTGAAAACGGAAAAATAGAGGTAGCGAAATTAGTGAACACAGAAGCGATTACAATTATCGAGGAATTTTTTAAGAAAAAACCAAATGCTTTCCTAAAAGAAGCCAAAGAAGATTTGAATGATAAATACACTTGGTTAGAGCTAAAATTTGTAAAAGCACATATAAATTTTAAAAATAATAAGCAATTTTAATATGACACAAAAATCGGATAATCAAAGTATTTCAACAATAACATTGAGAAGAACGGTTGGCATTCTTGGAATAGCATTACCTTTTGTTTTAATTTCAGGTGCATATTTTTTTAAATCTTGCCATATTCAAAACTCAATAAGTTTATATTATCATACAATTATGAGAAACTTTTTAGAAGGCGTTTTAATTGTTCTTGCTGTCATTATGTTTGCATACAAAGGTTACGATATAAAAGATAGAATAGCAGGAAAGTTGGTTTTTGTTTTTGCTCTTGGAATAGCTTTTTTTCCAACAGTAACTTTAGGAAAAGGGTTAACTCAGCCATGTAATATTATTCCAAAACAAGAATTTATGTGGGTAGAATATGTGCATCTTTCATCAGCAGTTTTGTTTTTTTTAACACTTTCATATATTTCAACTTTTTTGTTTACATTAACAATTAAAAATAATCAGGAAAATCATACAAATGAAAAAAAAATAAGAAATAAAATATATCTAACAAGTGGAATAACAATATTTATAAGTTTAGTTGTGTTAATTCTATGGTTTACATTTTTCAAGAAGATATTTCCTAGTTTTGAAAAATTTCACCCTGCATTTTGGTTAGAAACTATTGCTTTAATTGCTTTTGGAATATCATGGTTAATAAAGGGAGAAGCAGCTTTTAAAGACAAGTAATATTATTTTAAAATGCCAAAATTAATAATAGCCTTAAAAAAACACAACAAATTTGGATTTTTGTTCTCAGCACACTTTACAGAACAAAAAAATGAACATTTTATTGAAATAACAGAGAATGTTTTTTTTGAAAATCATAAAAAATTACCTTATAAATTTTCCGAAAAAGAAACTAAAATTCTAAAAATAATTGACAGTTTTTCCAATAATAATATTACAAAAATATTTTCAAATAAGAAAATAAGGAAAAAAACTTTTGATTTTATTAAATCGCTCTCGCAAGAAGATATTCAAAAACGTATAAGACCATTTATTGAAAAAAAACTAGTTAAAATAATTGAAAATATTGCAGAAACTAAAACTGATTTGTATTTTATGAATGGAAAAAATACAAATTTGCATGAAGAGGATAAAATTATAATTCAAAAAAAATCTGCAAAAACAGTTTTTAATATCGAAAGAGAGAAAGCCGGCATTAAATATTTCCTTTCAATAAAACATGACAAAAAATCAATAAACCTTTTTCAAAAATTCGGTATAATTATCAGCAATGAACCTTGCGTTTTACTTTTAGAAAATAATATTTATTTTTTTGAAGATATTGACGGCAAAAAACTAAAACCTTTTTTTGAAAAAAAACATTTAAACATTCCCAAGTCTGCCGAAAAAAAATGGTTCAAAGCATTCGGAATTAATGCAATAAAAAAATATGAAGTAAATTCAAAAGGATTTTCCGTAGTTGAAAAAAATATAGAATGCAAGGCTGAACTTGTTCTTGAAAAAGACTGGAAAAACGAATACGCATTTGTGTTATATTTTCATTATGGAAAAGATAAGTTTTACCATAACAAAACTTACGAAACAAAGCTGGAATTTAACGAAGATGATTTTAGCTTTACAAAATTCAATAGAGACAAATCTTTTGAATATGAGATAATTACAGGCATCATGAAAATCGGTTTAGAACTGCAACCAGATAATAATTTGAAAATTCCAATAAAAACGAAAGACCCAAAAAAACAACAACAAAAAACAATTGAGTTGCTGAATGTTTTAAAACCAAAATTTAAGAACTTAAACGTCAGTTTCAAACAAAACCTCTATAATAAGGAATATTTTACACAAACAATATCAATAGATGTTAAAGTTGAAAAAAGCAAAGATTGGTTTGATGTGTATGGAAATGTTAAGTTTGGAAAATTTAAAATCCCTTTTATAAAATTAAAGAATCATATTTTAAACAGAAAAAAAGAATATATTTTACCCAATAAAACTATTGCAATAATACCTGATGAGTGGTTTGCAAAATATTCCGAAGTCTTTATGTTTGGAGAAATAAATAGAGATAAATTCCGAATTAAAAATGCCCATTTCAAAACGTTGCAAAAAGCTAAAATTACAGGAATTGATAAAGAATTTAAAAAAAATTTGAAGAAACTGTTAAATTTTAAAAATTTTGAAGTTGAACTTCCCAAAAACATAAATGCAGAACTTCGTCCATACCAAAATGAAGGATTTAAATGGATGTATTTCTTACAAAAAAATAATTTTGGAGGTTGCTTAGCAGACGATATGGGATTGGGAAAAACTTTGCAAACCATTGTTCTACTTCAAAAAACAATAAATAAAAGAAAATCTAATCCAGACTTATTAGTTTCGAACAATTCTAATCAAGCACAATTAAGCCTTTTTGCTGATGCTGAGCAAGAAACAACAAACTATCAAAAAAAAGCAAGTTTAATAATTATGCCTGTGTCGCTAATTCATAACTGGAAAAACGAACTTAAAAAATTTGCCCCAAATTTAAAAGTACTGCAATATAAAGGAGTAAACAGACATAGAAATATTAATAATTTCAATAATTTTGATGTCATTCTTTCCGGATATGCAACAATTCGTAATGATATAGAATTGATTTATAAACACGAATTTTTGTATATTGTTTTAGATGAAAGTCAATATATAAAAAACCCATCTTCAAAAACATACAAAGCAATGCTGAGGCTTGAGGCAGAACATAAATTAGTATTGACAGGCACTCCGATTGAAAATTCGCTCTCAGATCTTTGGTCGCAAATGAATTTTATTAATTATGGAATGCTTGGAAATCAAAGATTTTTTAATGATGTATTTATAAAACCAATAGAAAAAGATGGAAATGAATTGCAAACAAAAAAATTACAAAACCTTATCGCTCCATTTTTGCTCAGAAGAACAAAAAATGAAGTTGCAAAAGACCTTCCCAAATTAACAGAACAAACTATTATTTGTAAGCAAGATAAGGAGCAAAAATCAATTTATGAAACAACCAAATCAAAAGTGAGAAACAAAATAATTGAAATCATTGAAAGTGGAGAAAAAAAGAATTTATCGCTTGAAGTTTTAAGTGCATTAATGAAATTAAGGCAAATTTCAAATCATCCGATTTTAGTAGATGAAAAATACGAAGGACAATCCGGAAAGTTCAATGAAATAATTAGAAACTTAGAAAATCTAATATCTGAAAATCATAAAGTGTTAATTTTTTCCTCATTTGTTAAGCATCTTAACTTATTTGCCTCTTATTTTGAAGAAAAAAATATAAAATATTCCAAACTTACCGGACAAACAAGAAATAGGGAAGAGATAATCTCTCAATTCCAAAAAGATAAAAATAACAGATGTTTTTTAATTTCAATAAAATCCGGAGGAACAGGACTAAATTTAACTGAAGCAGATTATGTTTTTATTCTAGATCCTTGGTGGAACCCTGCAGTAGAAAAACAAGCTATAAATCGAGCTCATAGAATAGGTCAAGATAAAAAAGTTATGGTTTACAGATATATAAGCGAAGATACAATTGAACAAAAAATTACACTCCTACAAAAAGAGAAAAGTAAACTGGCAGATACTTTTATTAATAATAACAATCTCATGAAAAATATTAGTAATGAAGCTATTATGAAATTGTTTGACTAGTAAAATAAAATAAATTACTATCTAAGCAAACTCATACTTTATTAAAATTTGTTAATAATTATAATTTGCCTTGCATTTTGGAACAATAACATCAATTTTGAACTTTTACATTTTTTACTTTTATTATTCTAAAAAATGATAGTTAAAATTGTTAAATATCATTAATTGCCTTAGGATAAAAGCATGAGTATGCCATGAAACACTATGTTTTCATCTTAATTTCTTCCTTATAAAATTAACTGAAAAAATAAAACATCCTTAAACCCTTCAGAAGTATTTACCCACTCCTCTTTTTTTCCAGTTAATTTAAAACCTACTTTTTCAAATAGTTTTATGCTTGCAAAATTATCATAACTTATATTGCAGTATATTTGATTGAGTCTTAAAATTTTAGAGCAATAATCTTTAAGTAAATTAATAGCATTTTCTGCATACTTTTTTCGCCTTTCAGATTTGCTTATTACAATTCCAATTCCTGCTCTCAAATGAATAGGGTCAAAATCAAATAAATCAATCAAACCTAACTGTTTTTTATTTTTAATATCTTCAATAATAAATCTTGCCTGATTTGAAATAAAAATATCCTTTTTAGAATCTTCAATATGCTTTCTTAAAACCTTTTCTGAAAAAAAATTATTAGTATTACTTACTTCCCATAAATCAGAATTGTTTTCTATATCACTCAGAAAATCAATATCATAGGCTTCTAGATTTCGCAACTTTATTACAGAATTTTCAATTAGCATAATTTTATTGTTTACACAAAAATAATAACATAACTTACGATAAAAAATATTATTACTCTTTTCATTAGAGATATGTTTTACATACTTTTATTTCAAAAATAAAAATAAAAATTATTATGTAAACAATATTTTACATCTTTTAATTCAAAAAATATTCTAAATGTTTAGATTTTATTTGATTAAAGCAATTATTTTATTTATTTTCGCTTTGTAAAAAAATATTATTAAAACATATGCAACTATTTTAACTCATTAGAAGTCTTATAGTTGTATGAATAATATAATAAAAATCTCAGAAAGAATTGCCATGCGTAAGTCTTTGTGGGACAGTTATATATGTAGTGTTTTGTGAAAATTATTACAATCTGGGAAAGTTTATTTTTTCATCTAAATTTTAACAGATTTTACAACATTTTTATTGAAATTATATTTTAAAATAATTAATATGAAAAAGTATTTGTTTATTACTTTGTTTCTCAGCATTAGTTTTTTGATTAATGCACAAAATAATCCAACTTCGGCAGATAATACCGTAACTATTAACGAAGACAATGACAAAGTCTTTGTATCAGGAGATTTTACCTATAGTGATATAGACGGAGATCCATTTACAAATTTGGAAATTGTCGGATTAGAAACAACAGGAACATTATTCTACGACATTAATGGTAATAACATAGTTGATGCCGGAGAAGATGTTACTCTAAATCTCCAAATTCCCGTTGCAAATATCCCCAGACTAAAATTCAGACCTAATCCGGATGATTTTGAAATCGGATACGATAGTTTCAATTTTCAGGTTATAGATGATGAGCCGAGAAACAGTATAACATATACTATGACCATTGATGTAACATCAATTAATGATGAGCCGTCTTTTACAAACTCAGGAGGAAATCAAACAGTTGCAGAAGATGCTCCTGCCCAAACAGTTAATAATTGGGCAACTGCAATTGTCCTTGGTCCTGCAAATGAAGTTCCTCCTCAAACAGCAACTTTTAATGTTACCAACAACAATAACGGACTTTTTTCAGTACAACCTGCAATAAGTGCTGCGGGAACATTAACATATACACCTGCTGCAAATGCAAACGGTGTTGCAACAGTAACTGTTAATCTTAACGATAATGGAGGAACGCCAAATGGCGGAGATGACCAAAGCCCTTCAATTAATTTTACAATAACGGTAACCGCTGTTAACGACCCGCCTACGGGAGCTGATAACACGGTTACACTTTACGAAAATTCAAACATAACTTTTGCAACCGGACATTTTAATTATACCGATGTTGAAGGTGATGCTTTTGACCATATTGAAGTAATAAGTGCACCCGGATTCGGAACATTGTGGGTTGACAGCGACGGAAGCGGAACGGTAAACGGTGCGGAAGTTGCTCTTGCTTCTTCGGATGTGGTAAGCACATTTGATATAAATTCGGGATACCTGAAATTTATGCCCGCTGCCGATGAAAACGGAAATCCTTATACTTCGTTTCAATTTAGGGTTCACGACGGAACTCAATACAGTACCGCTACATATACAATGACAATTATTGTAACGCCGGTTAACAGCGAACCTTCTTTTACGGCAGGAGGAAATATTACTGTTAATGAAGATGTTGGGGCATATACTTTCAGTAATTGGGCTTCGGCAATTGATGCAGGTGCACCGGACGAAGGCGGACAAACTTTAACATTTCATTTGTCAAATGATAATAACGGACTTTTTTCCGCACAACCTGCTGTTGATGCCGTTACGGGAGATTTAACTTTTACAACCGCTGCAAATGCAAACGGTGTTGCTAATGTTACAATTTATTTAACAGATGACGGCGGAACGGCAAACGGCGGCGATGATACAAGTCCTTCTCAAGCATTTACCATAACGATTACCGCTGTTAACGATTCTCCCACAGGTACAGATAATACAGTAACGTGTCCCGAAAATCAGTTCTATACTTTTGCTTCCGGGGATTTCGGATATTCGGATGTTGAAGGTGATGCATTTTCTCAATTGGAAATAACAACTGTTCCTGCATTAGGAAATCTTTGGGTTGATTCAAACGGAAACGGAATTTTAGACGGAGGAGAGTCTCCTTTGGCAGCGAATAATATTGTTTTGGTTTCAGATATAAATTCTAATCTTTTGAAATACAGCCCTAATGCCGATGAAAACGGAAATCCTTATACAAATTTTGATTTCAAAGTTTATGACGGAACAGATTTCAGTACCTTAAGCTATACAATAACAATTAATGTAACCCCAATTAACAGTGAACCTTCTTTTACAAAAGGAGCAGACCAAGTGATAAATGAAGATGCAGTAGCTCAAACTGTAAATGCATGGGCTACAAATATTGATGATGGAGATAATGAAGTTGTTCAAGTTTTAACATTTCATTTGACAAATGATAATATGCCTATGTTTACTGTGCAACCCGCAGTAGATCCTACAACGGGCAATTTAACATACACGCCCGCGGCTAATGCTAATGGTGTTGCGAATGTTACAATTTGGTTAACAGACGATGGCGGAACAGCAAACGGCGGTGACGATACAAGTCCTACCCAAACTTTTACTATAACAATTAACCCCGTTAATGATTTTATTCAGCAAGACCAAAATAACCCTTTAAATGTTACAGAAGGCAGTATAAATAATCCTATTACAAATGGACTTTTACAATATTCAGATGCTGTTGATAATACTCCTGCAACTTCAATAGTATATACAGTTACAATTCTTCCTACTCACGGAACGATTTATATAAGCGGAGTACCTGTTGCAGTAAACGGAACTTTCACACAAGCTCAAATAGATGCAGGAGCATTAACTTATGATAACGACGGCTCAGAAAGTATAACAGATGCTTTTACATTTACGGTAACTGACGGAGAGGCAGGAACAGCACCAACAGTTTTCAATATTAATGTAACACCTGTTAATGATAATCCAAATATTGATACTTCTCCCATTACAGTTGGAACAGAAGGGAATCCATATATTTATAATCTTTCTGCTTCCGATAATGATAATGTAGGAGCAGATTTGAGTTTCACTGATACATCTGCCCCTCCTTTGCCTGCGTGGTTAGTATTAACAGATAACGGAAACGGAACTGCTTCATTGTCAGGAACTCCTCCTTTTGGTGGACCTGCAACTGTTGATGTTTGTATTACTGTTGATGATGGCGAAGCTCCTCCCGGGACCAATCAACAATGTTGGACTATTAATTTAACAAATAGTGTAACCGTAAATGCAGGACCTGATGATATTACTTGTAATAACGATGAATATACTTTGAACGGAAGTCAACCGCCCACAGGATATACAGGAGAATGGACTGTAATTGACGGAGCAGGAATTTTTACTGATAATACATTATATAATACATTAGTTTCTGGACTAAATAGTGGTATTGCTCCAAATAACAGTAATACTTTTCGTTGGACAATAACAAACAGCGATGGAAGTTTTTCAATTTCTGATGATGTTGTTATAACAAATAATACAGTTGTAGCTTCTGTTACAGATATTAGTAATGTGTGCGGAACAAATGCAGTCCTTCAAGCTGACAATGCTTTGTTTCCGGGAGAATCAGGATTGTGGACTGTTGAAGGTGCACCCGTACCTTTACCTGTAATTGCAAATCCTACACAAAGAACAACAGCTGTTTCAGGTTTAAATTATAATGTAAACCAATTTCGGTGGACTGTTACAAAAGGAACCTGTTCAGATTTTGCAATAATGAATGTTGATGTTATTGAAGTATGGGCTACTGCCGGTGCTCCTGCCGAAATTTGTTCAGAACCATTTACTGTTCAAGGGAACGACCCTGCACTTCTTGGTGGAACCGGACTTTGGACTGTTGGTGCAGGGAATGGTGCTTTTGCAAATGCAATTAACCCAACAACAACTGTTACAGGCTCACATCAGGATGTTGTTAATACTTATGTCTGGACTGTAACCGTTAACGGATGTACAGCTCAGGCAAGTGTTGATGTTCAAAATAATATTCCTACGACGGCAGTTATTACAACTCTTGACCCGAGTACATCATGTGACGGTACTTATACAATATCTGCTACTCCTGCCGATGCGACAGACCCTAATGAAACAGGATACTGGACAACAGCAACTGCCGGAGTAATTATTGCAAATCCTAATAATGCAACAACAGGCGTTTCAAATCTTCAGGAAGGTGCAAATCTATTTACTTGGCATATATCAAATGGAACTTGTCCTGAATCAACTGCAGATCTTACGATAAATTATTTCTTTCCTATAACTGTTGATGCCGGACCTGATGCAACTATCTGTTCAGATGAATATAGTTTTGCAGGAACACCGCTTGAAGCAGGTGAAACCGGTGTATGGACTTTTACTACCGGCAGCGGAAACATTGTTAATCCCAACTCAAATACAACATTGGTTACCAATCTTCAAAGAGGGATAAATGTGCTTCAATGGACAGTAACTCATGATATTTGTTCATCGGATGATTTGGTAACAATAACAAACATGAATGTTGATGCAATTATTTCAACAGGCAATCCTTTAATTTCTTGTACAGATCCTTCTCCTTTGATTACTGCAAATGACCCTGCTAGTCAAGATATTGGAAATCCTGCAACGGCAGCAAACGGTTTCTGGACAGTTGAATCAGGTGGTGGTGTTGTAGATGCTCCATCTTCTTGGAATACTACTGTAAGTAATTTGGATCCCGGAGCAAATAATTTTGTTTGGACAATTTCTAATGGATTTTGTTTAGATTCCGATACTATAACTGTTATTAATAGCATACCTACTCAGGCTTATGCAGGAAAAGATACAATTGTTTGTAGCACTTCTTTACCAAACTTAAACGGAAACAATTACGATAATACACGAGAAATAGGATTTTGGAGAAGAATTGCCGGTAATGCAACGATTACTGATATTTCTTTAGCTAATACTTCAGTTACAAACTTAGATTATTATTGTACGCCTTGGACACCGGATTGGTGGACTAATGCAGCAGCAGTTAATATTTTTGAATGGGTCATTCGTAGAGGAACTTGTGAATCTACCGATCAAGTTAGTGTGATGAACGGTTTACCGGAAACAATTGATGCAGGATTAGACCAAACTGTATGTGATAATGTCGTTAATTTAGATGCCTTGGATGAGGCATCATGTGCAGATGATTATTGGTGGGAACAACTACCTGATATTGGAAATTATGTAGATCCTTTAACCGGGGTAATTATTCCGGATAATGATTTACAAATGCCTTTTAATGTCCATGTTGATAATATTCAAGATGGGATGACTCAGTTTATATGGCATAAAAGAAATAACTTCTTTGATTCAATGGGAAATTCAATACAATGTGAATTAACTGATACTGTTGAAATTACTAGTCTCGGTTTGGTTGAGGATGTTCAAGCCGGACCGGAAGATGCAACTTGTGATGATTGGTATCAATTAAATGCAACAAATCCTTCAACTGTTTTTACAACAGGAACAGATGTTGTTTCCGGAGAATGGAGTTTAATTTTCGGAGCAGGAAATTTTGATGATGACTCATATTATAATACTACAGTCAGAAATATGGCTGCTTATGATAATATATACAGATGGACGGTTACAAACGAAACAAAAGCTTGTATATTATCCGATGATGTATATATACATAGTGCAAGACCTTCAAATGCAAGTGCAGGACCAGATGATGTAACTTGTAAAGATTTTGCAGTTCTTTCCTCAAATGTTCCTGTTAGATATACTAGTGCATTTTGGACAGTGTCTGCTGGAGGTTCAATAATTATTCAAAACTCATGTACAGGATTTACATGCGATGCAATTGCAACAAATATATCTGATAGCTTAAATATATATGTTTGGCATGTAGTTAATGAATATACCGGAGGTTTTGGTGGTTATGATGCATCTAATCCTCTTGAATGTGAAGTAATTGATTCAACTATAATTATTTATAGAGGAATTACTGCACAAGCTGGTGTAGATATTTATGAATGTGGAAACTTTACTCAACTTGCAGCTAGTGATCCTGAATGGAACACCGGTGTTTGGACAGGTTCTGGCACTTTCGATGATTCAGGAACTAATACTAGTACATTATTTAATGATGTTGTACGTGGCTTAACACCTGGAAAAAATACATTTACTTGGACAATTTCAAATGAATCCTGTAGTGGTTCAGATGAGCTTGTAGTATTTGGCTTATTACCTCCTGCTCCATATGCGAACGTTGACCAAACAGTTTGTAGTGGAAGTGTTAATTTAAATGCTAACGATGTTACAAATTATTGGGGCGTTGTAGATCCTGTTCCGCCAAATCCTGTTTGGCAAGAAGCAACAGCCACGGGTTACTGGACATCAACTAACCCATTAGTTACTTTTGGGAATTCAACGAATTTTAATACAACAGCAAGCGGAATAAGTATTCAAACTGAGGATGCTTTTATATGGCATTCAGTTAATAACTTTACTGATTATGTCGCAGGATTAACGAGAACATGCGAATTAATGGATACCATGTTGGTATATAATAACTCTGTAACTGCAACAGCAGGTAGTGACATTTTTGAATGTGGTGTTGATTTAGTAGCAAATTCATTTGAATTGAATGCGGTGCCGGCAATATTGCCTATGACTGGACTTTGGAATCAAATTTCAGGACCGGCTTCTACAATAGTAACACCTGCATCTCCAACAACTACTGTAACAAACGTATTTCAAGATAACGATTATATTTACCAATGGACAGTTTCGGCAACAAGAAATGCTGTAACCTGTACAGCTGCTGATGATATGTTAGTTGAAATAAGAATACCGAGTATGTCTGTTGTAAATCCTTCAGCTCTTGAAGTTTGTGTTAATCAAGCTCCATTAGTTGGAAATATTCCTTTAACAGGAGTTGGAACATGGTCATCAGCGTCGGGAACACCAGGAATAATTGATGAACCTTCAAATAGTGTTACTTTTGTAGATTTAGTTCAGAATGGAATAAGCCAATGGCAATGGACAATTGACCGAGAAGGTTGTACTTCAAACGATATTATAACTGTAACTAATAATACTGTAACTGCAGATGCTGATTTAGCTCTACCAAATCCTAATTCAGTTGATATTTGTGTTCCAACTTATAATTTAAATGCAACTGATCCGAACATATTTAATGTGTCTTATAATACTGCATCAGGTCTATGGACTTCTAATCTTGGCACAACAACTTTTATAAATAATACAATATTTAATACTACTGTTGGAAATTTAAGTTCAGCATTACCAAATATCTTAACTTGGACAATAACAAAAGGTTCGTGTACTGCAACTGATCAAATTTTTATAAATAACAATGAGTTTTTAATTGATGCAGATGTAGATCAAATAGTATGTAACGGCTCTGCAATTCTTAATGGAGAACAGGCAGGAACCGGTACAGGTATATGGACATACCAATCCGGTTCTGGTGGAAATGTTGTTACACCCTCTCAATATGATACTCAAGTAACTACAATTGTGCCCGGAGGTTCTTCCTTGTTCAGATGGACAGTTACTAGAAATGGTTGTGTTGCTTGGGACGAAATGACTGTTACAAATGATGAAGTACATGCAAATGCAGGAACCGATCAAACAACTTGTACTAATATAATTGCAAATATGCCTGCTGCAAATCCCGGAGCAGGAATAAACGGAAATTGGCAATTAATATTTGGAGGAGGAGTACCTGCAGATGCAACATTGTATAATACATCTGTATCAGGACTAAGCCCAAATGTTAATACTTTCAGATGGAATGTATCAAGAAGTATTTGTTCGGATTTTGATGAGGTAGATATTGTAAACAATGAACCTGCCGATTTTATATTAAATGGTCTAACTGAAACTTGCGACGGAAATTCTTCAATTTCTGTGAATGCATATCCTCCTGATGGCTCAGGAATTTGGACTCAAACAGCCGGTTCAGGTGTAATATTTGATGATACAAATATTAATACAATAGTTACTGGTTTAGAACCTGGTAATAATCAATATACTTGGACTGTTACAAATGGAATGTGTACTAAATCAAATTTTATAGATATAACAAACAATCAAGTAATTGCTGATGCAGGAATACCTCAATTTGTTTGTGCAGACAGTGCTGTTTTTACTGCACTCAATCCTGCTACAAATAATACACAACAAGGGAATGGTACGTGGACATTACTTGCAGGAAACGGAACTTTTGATGATAATACTTTATATAACTCTATAGTTAGGAATTTAGATATTGGATTAAATACTTTTAACTGGACATTAACATTAGGGTCTTGTTCTGATGTTAGCATTGCTCAAATAACAAATAATGCGGTTCAAGCAAATGCTTCAAATCAAGTTGTTTGTACGAATACAGCAACTTTTGATGGAAATAATCCTGGAGCAGCTGATGGTTTATGGACTTTAATTGGTTCTTCTGGAACTCCTAATATTACTGATAATACATTAAACATTTCAACTGTTACAGATTTAGGTTCCGGAGTTAATACTTTCCGTTGGTTAGTTGGAAATGTTGCAGGTTGTAAAGATAGTATAGATATAACCATAAATAATGGCGAATTCCCTACATCAGCAGGACCTGATCAATTAAATTTATGTTCAACATCTACTGTCCTTGCCGGACAAGACCATGGTGCAGGTTATAATGGTCATTGGGTTGTTGTTGCCGGTGGTGCAACTATAACAAACTCTGCTCAATATAACTCTCCTGTTACTGGCTTAACACCAGGAAATAATGTTTTTAGGTGGGTAGTTGAAAGTAATGCTACTTTATGTCAAGCACATGACGAAGTAGTTGTCCAAAATAGTTTACCTTCAACAGCAATTATTGTTACTCCAATAGTATCAGCCAGAGAAATCTGTTCAAATTCACTATCAATAGAGGGTACACAAGATCTTTTTGGTTCTGGAATATGGACTGCTTCAACAGAAGCTCTTGGAACAACATTTGGAGATAAAACCAGCTATCAAACTACAATAAATAATCTTGAACCAGGCAATAATGTTTTAACTTGGACAATAACTAACGGAATTTGTTCTTCACAAGACCAAATTACTATAGTAAATAATGAAGTCGTTTCTATTGCTGGAATTGACCAAGTTTTATGTTCTGATAATACATTATTAACTGCTACTGACCCAACAAGTATATACCCTAATCAAGGGACAGGATATTGGACAAATATGACAGGAAACGGAGCTTTAATTACAAACTCTTTAATTGAAAATTCAACAGTAACAAACCTTCCGATTGGAACAACAACATTCAGATGGACTGTTGAACAAGGAATATGTAGTGAGGTTGATGATGTTGTTATTGCAAATAATTCTGTAAGTGCAATTGCACATAATCAAGCAGATTGTAATTCTTCATTTTTATTAGATGGAAACGATCCAAGCGGTTTTGGAGGAACAGGATACTGGGAAATTGTTGGCGGAGGAAGTGGAGTTATTACTGCACCAAGTACGCAATATAATACTACTGTTACAGGAATTCCAAATGGAGTAACATCAACATTGAGATGGACAGTAGATAATGGAGCATGTAACGATGATATTGAAATTACAGTTACAAATAATAATTTCAGCATTGATGCAGGAAGTTTACCACCAATTTGTGTATCAAATGCTACAATGAATGCAGACTCCCCCGGAACAGGAATAGGCGAGTGGACACTTGTTGCAGGTTCGGGTATTTTTGATAATTCAAATTCTAATACAACAAATATTACCGGAATAGGTCAAGGGAATAATACTTACAGGTGGACAGTTGTAAGAGATGGTTGTACAAACACAGATGATATTATTGTTGTAAATAATTCTCCGAGTACGGCATTAATAACAGGACCTGTTGGAACAGAAACATGTGATGGGACTGCTACATTAACTGCAAGTTTACCTAACCCTTATTATGCAGATACACAATATTGGAAATTAGTAAGTGGTGGAGCAACATTTGTTGATCCAACAACAAATTTTACCATGAATGTAACAAATCTCGCTCCTGGTAATAATATTTTCCGTTGGACAATTGAACGTGGAGCTTGTATGGCAAGTACTGATGATATAATAATAACAAATAATGAAGTTGTATCTGTTGCAGGAGCAAATCAAACAATATGCGATGACAATATTTTCTTAAATGCAACAGATCCGGCAGACATATATCCAAATCAAGGTACTGGCTCTTGGTTAAATTTAAGTGGAACAGGTGCTATAATTAGTAATTCTTTATCAAAAAATACTAATGTTACAAATCTTCCTACTGGAACTACATCTTTCCAATGGACTGTTACACAAGGCAATTGTACTGAAAGTAGTATAGTGCAAATAACTAATAGCTCGGTAAATGCAATAGCACATAACCAGGCAGATTGTAATGGAACATTCATTTTAGATGGAAATGACCCAAGTGGTTTTGGAGGAAACGGATATTGGCAAATTATTGCAGGATCCGGTACAATATTAGCTCCAAGTTCTCAATATAACACATCAATTGTTGGAGTCCCGTATGAAACAACAACTACATTACGTTGGTTAGTTGATAATTTTACATGTCAAGATAGTATCGATATAACTGTTAATAATTATGGTTTTGCATTGAGTGCAGGAACAAATGTTTCTCAATGTGGAGATTCTTATACTTTAAATGCAGATGACCCAACACCTGGTTCTGGATTCTGGACAACAATAGGAGGAAGTGGAATAATCTCAAATTCAACACAATATGATGCTATTGTTACAGGTTTAGCTCAAGGGAATAATGTTTTCAGATGGACAGTAACAAAAGGATTGTGTACTAGTACAGCAGATGTTACAATAGAAAATACAAATCCGGATGTTGCAGTGATTACTTCTCCCGGGCCTGCTAACAGAGAAGTATGTACAAATTCTGTAACTATTGAAGGGAATATACCTTCATATGGTACAGGAAAATGGACGGCAATTATAGGAGGTGGAACTTTTGCCGATGATACAAATCATAATACTCTTGTAACTAGCTTAAATCCAGGTCTTAATAGGTTTGTATGGACTTTAACAAGTGGAATCTGTTCAAGCTCTGCACAGGTAGATATTATCAATAATGAAGTAGAAGCATATGCAGGATTAGATTTCTTTGTATGTGCCGATACTGCTGAATTAAATGCTGTAGCAACAAATTTTGTATATCCATTTCAAGGAACTGGAATATGGGAATATGCAGGAGCTGGAACTTTAACTATTGATAATTCCTTGTCAAATAATACTATAGCAAGAGGAATAGGAAATGGGCTTAATACCTTTACTTGGACTGTTTTCCAAGGCAATTGCACTAAAACTGATAATCTTATAGTTTCTAATTACTCAACACTTGCAAGTGCAACAGATGCGATTAGTTGTTTTGATAATTTAGTATTGACAGCAGACCCACCTGCACCAGGAGAAGTTGGGACTTGGTTTTCTTTTACTCCCGGAGTTACATATGTAGATCAGACACTTTATAATACAGTAGCAAACAATCTTTTTCCCGGCAATAATACTTTTGTATGGACGCTTGATAATGGGTATTGCTCTGATGACACTATTATTAATGTTAATTTTATAGAGCCAATTGCTAATGCAGGAACAGACAGAAATATATGTGATGATGAAATATTTTTAAATGCTTTTGACCCATCTCCCGGTATTGGTGTTTGGAGTGTTCAAACAGGTTCTGGTTCCTTTGTAGACGTTAATAATTACAATACTTTTGTAACAAATATTGGAATTGGAACTAATGTGTACGAATGGGAAGTTACAGATAGAGGCTGTGTTAAATCTGATATTGTAACAATTATTAATAATACTCCTATTGCAAATGTAGGATCAGATATTGAAACTTGTAGTACCACGGCACAATTACCGGCAGCTGCCGAACAAGCAGGGGAAAGTGGTTTGTGGACAAAAATTGGAGGAAGTGGTATTGTTACTACACCAACCTTATTTAATTCTGAGGTTACAAATTTAAGTCCAGGAACAAATGTTTTTCAATGGACAGTTAGTAATGGATCTTGTTCTGATTCTAAAAATGTTAATATCTTTAATAATAGTGTAACAAGTATTAGTGCTGGTTTAGACAGAGATATTTGTGATAACTTTGTAACATTAGGAGCTTTATCTCCTCAGGCAGGAGAAACCGGTCAATGGGCAAAAGTCTCCGGAGATGGAATAATTAGTAATACTGCTCTTTATAATGCAACGGTTACAAACCTAAGTAGAGGATCAAATATGTTTAGTTGGACTATTTATAAAGGTTTGTGTGATTCAGTAGATTATGTTACAATAACGAATAATTCGCCAACAGTTGCCAATACAGACCCGGATACTGAAATATGCAATCCAATATATACTTTAAATGCAAATAGTCCTGGCCCTGGAGAAACAGGTATATGGACTCCTGTCTTTGGAGCATCCGGTGTAATTGTAAACCAAAATAGTGCTTCTTCTGTTGTTCACTCAATTAGTGCTGGAACAAATACATACAGGTGGACAATTTCAAATGCACTTTGTGATTCTTATAATGATATTGTAATTACAAATAATATGATAAATACAGATGCAGGTATTGATGCATCATTATGCCTAGATACAACGGTGTTAGCTGCTGATAATCCTGCACCTGGAACTGGTTTATGGTCAGTTTTAAATTCGGCGGGAACTCCAATATTTGATAATGCTTCATTATATAATACAGTTGTTAGAAATCTTGCAAAAGGTTCAAATATATTTAAATGGACTGCAACAAATGGAGGTTGCGATGCTTGGGATTTAGTTACTATTTCTAATGATATTCCTACAATTC
This sequence comes from uncultured Chlorobiota bacterium, assembly GCA_947311445.1. Taxonomy (GTDB): domain Bacteria; phylum Bacteroidota; class Bacteroidia; order Bacteroidales; family JAADGE01; genus JAADGE01. The sequence goes on from CAMZKV010000005.1 coordinate 35,644, forward strand.
CATTTGCCGGAAATGATGAAACTGTATGCGATGGAACAGTTAATTTAAAAGCAAATAATCCAACCGTAGGTATAGGTATTTGGACAAGATTAGGAGGAGCAGGAATAATTGCAAATCCGAGTAACTATAATACCTCTGTTACAGGACTTTCATCTGGTGGTAATACTTTCAGGTGGACAATAAGTGAAGGCTCGTGTGAGGAATATGATGATGTTCTTATAACAAATGAACTTGTGCCTGCTGATGCCGGTATAGATGAACATGTTTGTGGAACAATATATACAGGATTAAATGGTAATCAACCAAGCTCTGGAGAAACAGGACTATGGACTGTTACAGGGGGAACAGGAGATTTTGATAATCCAACACTTTATAATTCAGGAGTTTCCGGATTGTCCGGAAGTGAAAATGTTTTAACATGGACAGTTACTAGAGGAGCTTGTAGTAATTCAGATAATGTTAGTATTTTTAATGATACGCCAACAAATCCAACTGTGATGTCTGATAAAGAATTATGCCACGACACAACTGTAATAGCTGGTAATCCTCCAATAACAGGAACAGGCTTTTGGTCTGTTGCAACAGGAAGTGGAGATTTTGATGACTCACTTGCCAATACTACAACTGTTAGAAATATTGGACCTGATTTAAATGTTTATAGATGGACAATAGTCAATGGTGGTTGTAATAGTTTTGCTGATGTAAATATTACAAATAATTCTGTTGTTGCTATTGTAGGTGCTGATAAAAATGTATGTGGTACTGAGGCATTTTTAAATGGAAATGAACCTATTGTAGGAGATACCGGAGTTTGGACTGTTACTGCTGGGGGAGGTATAATTGTTAATAATACTTTATACAATACACAAGTTACAAACTTAAATGTTGGAATAAATAAATTTAGATGGACAGTTAGTAATGGTTGTATAGATTATGCAGATTTAGTTGTTACAAATAATTTATATGATGCTTCGGCAAGTGTTGCAGGTCCTGATGTTATTTGTACAGATTCAGCCGACTTACTTGGTAGTATCCCAATTCAAGGAAGTTCAGGTCACTGGGAAATATTTGCAGGTGAAGGTAATTTTGTTAATTCAACTGACCCTGCTACAAGAATACGTAATCTTAATAAAGGAGAAAATACATTACGTTGGTTTATAACTAAACTAGGATGTACTAATTTTGCAGATGTTTCAATAACTAATAATATGGTTGTTGCAAATGCAGGTACAGATGTTGTATCATGTGGAAATGATGCAAACTTATCCGGAAATGAATTACTGCCCGGAGAACATGGCCTTTGGACAAAGGAGGCTGGTTGTGGAACAATTTTGACTCCTTCTAATTATGAAACTGTAGTTACAGGACAATGTTCCGGTGTTAATGTATTTAAATGGACTATTACCGGAAATGGTTGTAGTGATGAAGATTTTGTTCAAATAAATGAAAACTCTTTCTTAATAAATGCAGGAACTAATGAAACAGTTTGTAGTACAGAAGCTACCTTAACAGGTGAAAATCCTGCACCCGGCACAGGGTTGTGGACAACAGGGGCAGGAGTAATTATTAATAATCCAACTAGTTATATAACTACCGTAAGTGGGTTACATGATAATTCACCACATACTTTCAGATGGACTGTCCAAAGAAATGGCTGTGCTGCTTTTGATGAAGTTGTTGTTAATAACTATTTAGTTCATGCAAATGCTGGAGACGACAATACAACTTGTTCGGATGTTACTATTTTAAGTGCTTCAAATCCAATAGCAGGAACAGGTCAATGGGATATTATTGCCGGCACAGGAGTAATTACAACACCTTCTTATTATGCAACAGGAGTAACAGGTTTAAGTCAAGGAACAATTTCTTTTAGATGGACAGTTACACACGAAGGATGTACTGATTCTGATAATGTAACGATTATTAATAATATGTCGCTTGCTAATGCAGGACCGGATCAAGAAAAATGTGACACTTTTGCAACCTTAAACGGAACTCCTCCTTTACCTGGAGGAACCGGACATTGGGATGTTGTAGGTGGACCTGGTATTATTGAAACACCATCTGCTTATAACTCGGTAGTTTCAAATTTACAAAGAGGTGCAAACACTTTCCGTTGGACAGTTACTGAGAATGGTTGTACAAATGGAGGTTCATTAGTAAGGGTTGTAAATAATCTTTTTGATGCTAATGCAGGACTTGATCAAATACTTGATCCGCTAGATACTGATACATATTTTGATGCTAATATAGAAGCTGATGAAACAGGACAATGGACAATTATTCAAGGAACAGGAAATATCTACTCAGATACGAGTCCAAACTCTTATGTTTCCGGTATGCCCACAGGAGAGAATGTTTTCTCTTGGACTGTTCATAATTTAACTACAGGATGTAATGCTTCTGATAATGTTAAGATAACTGTAAGGAATTTTATTCCTGATGCAGGACCTGATCAAATTGTTTGTATTGACACTACTCAATTAAATGCGAGATTTGAAATTGGTGCAACATCTCATACTTGGTCAATAGTATCGGGAGGTGGTCAATTTGATGATATTCATGATGCAAAAACTATAGTAAGAAATGTTAAACGCGGATTGAATATATACAGATGGACAGTTTCGTTTACCGGATACTCTGCTAGTGATGAAGTTAATGTCCTTTTAGATTCTATTTTTGTAAGTGCAGGTGACGATGTTTCAACTTGTTCAACAAGTATTCAAATGGACGGAGGTCAGTTTGTAGGTGCAGACAGTTTATGGTGGACTCCTGTTGGGTTTGGAGGAGGAGGAGATATAGAGAATAACACTCTATATAACACTATGGTTACAAACTTAGCACCGGGAGATAGCTATTTTGAATGGTATGTTTCAAATGGAAATTGTTTTTCAAGAGATACGGTAATGATAACTTATAATTTGCCTCCTATTGCCCGTTTTGAAGCAGATCCTGTTGCGTTCTGTGCACCAGATACGGTTACAATAAATAATACTTCAACTTCCTATCCAGGATTGACTGATCCAGATAAGTTCTTTTGGTTAATGGAAGATTTCTCATTGCCACCAACTTTTGATGTGAATACAGATATTGATTATGTGTTTACAAATACAGCAGATTGGGATTCTATTTATCATATTAGACTAATAGCTCTTGATTATGAAACCGGTTGTAGAGATACTTTCATTACTGAAGTAACTGCATATGCTGCTCCAAAACTTAACTATACTGTTAATCCTGATGAACCTGTTAGAATACCTGATGCTAATTTTAGTTTTGCAACTTCCCCTGAACAGAGTACTACTGATTTAGCTTCATACCAATGGGACTTTGGTGATGGATATAATAGATATGATACCGTTATTAATTATAATTTTGAATATAATTATGAAACTCCTGGAACTTATATTGTTAGATTAATAGGAGTTAGTGATGGAAATTGTGCAGGTTCTTGGTCAGATACACTTATTGTTCTGCCGGCTTGCCCATGGTCTTGGCAAAATTCAGGAGATACAATTGCAGAAGGATGTGAAGACTTATATGTAGAATTTTTAAATGAAACTGATTATGTCTCAGATTCATTGCACAGTAAATGGTATTTCTATGGAGACGGAGAAGTTCCTGATGGAATTGCCCCAGAAGATACATGGACATATTCTGATAATCCAAATTACACTTATCCTGAACCAGGAGTATATCATCCTCATTTTGTAGCGTGGAGTGATGAGTGCAGAATGTCTGGCATACCTGATTTCACAAGAAGTCAAGTTGTTATTGTATATCAAAAACCGATTGCTAAATTTGAAGTATCACCAAGAAAAATAATGTTGCCGGATCAATTGTTGCTTTGTCATAATTATTCTGAGGAAGGAGTCAGGTATTATTGGGATTTCGGAGATAATACAAACGGAGCTGAGAGAACTTATGAGCAAACATCACACTTATATACTGAACCCGGCTTATATGATATATCTCTTGAAGTATGGAGTGAACATAATTGTTATGATTCATTAAGATTGACAAAAGCTGTTATAGTTGAGCGAGAAGGAGGAATAGAATTTCCAACAGCATTTATTCCAAACCCAAGTGGACCTAATGGAGGAGTTTATCCTTGTGGTGAAAAATATACAATTGATGAAACAAATGAAGTATTCTTCCCTAAGCAAGCAGGAGTTGCAAAATATTTGCTTGAAATATACAACAGATGGGGAGAAAAGATTTTTATTAGTAATGATATTTGTACCGGATGGGACGGATATGTTGATGGTGTTTTAGCTCCTCAAGATGTATATGTCTGGAAAGTATCTGTTGTATATCGAAATGGAAGACCAGACAAGAAATATGGTTCTGTTACTCTTTTGAGATAACTTATAAGAATTAAAAGTGATAAAAAACCCAATAAATTTTGTTGGGTTTTTTTTATTGCTTTTTTTGAAATTTTAAATGTATATATAATTGCTATATACACTTTTTGGGGGCGGGGCATCTTTTTATTTTGTACAACATTTCTTTATGTTACTTTTGTAATTTTATTTGAAAATATTTTAAAAAATTATGTGATTGAAAGATATCGTTAATTTTGATATAGTTAAGGAAGGTAGTTAATTTTTTATTGAATAAATTTTAAAAGAATAAGATGCTTTTTAATTCTTTAATTTTCTTGATTTTTGCTTTTTTGTTTTTTATTCTTCTACCTGCTATAAACAAGCTAAAGAATAATTACAGATGGTTATTTATTACAGTCGCATCTTTTGTTTTTTATGGGTGGTGGGATTGGAGATTTTTGTTTTTGATTATAGGAAGTGGATTAATTGATTTTTTTGCAGGTTTACTACTTGTTAAAAATTCAAAATATAAAAAAATCTTTTTGATATTATCTTTATCTGGAAACTTAGGTAGCCTTGCAGCATTTAAATACATTTCATTTATTGCTGAAAATATTAACTCATTTTTCCAGTTATTTGGAATAATTATTAATCTTAATGAACTTATTCCGGATTTTATGTTAATCCTACCTGTAGGAATTAGTTTTTATACCTTTCAATCAATGAGCTATACAATTGATGCCTATAGAGGAAGATTAAAGCCGACTAAAAATATTTTGCAGTTTTTTGCATATTTATCAATGTTTCCACAATTAGTTGCAGGTTCTA
>CAMZKV010000006.1 GCA_947311445.1 uncultured Chlorobiota bacterium
TCTTTCGCCAGATGCACATACGGTTTTGCAAAAAGCCGTAAATATTTCAGAGAAAAGAGGAGATAAATTTGTTTCAATAGAAAGTTTAATAATTTCTTTATTGAAAAATGGTGGCAAAATTTCTCAAATTTTGAAAGATGCTGGCATGAATGAAAAAGAATTAATAAAAGCAATTGACGAACTTCGCAAAGGAGAAAAAGTAAATAGTCAGAATGCAGAAGATACTTTTAATTCATTAAACAGATTTGCCGTAAACCTTAATGAAAGTACAAGAAGCGGAAAATTAGACCCCGTAATTGGGCGTGACGAGGAAATAAGAAGAGTTTTACAAATTCTTTCCAGAAGAACAAAGAATAATCCTATTTTAATTGGGGAGCCGGGTGTAGGAAAAACAGCAATTGCCGAAGGAATTGCCCAAAGAATAGTAAACGGAGATGTTCCGGAAAACTTAAAGTCCAAGCAATTCTTTTCTTTGGATATGGGAGCATTAATTGCCGGAGCAAAATATAAAGGCGAGTTTGAAGAAAGGCTAAAATCTGTTGTAAAAGAAGTAATTGCATCAAACGGAGAAATTATTCTTTTTATTGATGAAATACACACTTTGGTTGGAGCAGGAAAAGGTGACGGAGCAATGGATGCTGCAAATATTTTAAAACCAGCACTTGCAAGAGGCGAACTAAAAGCTGTGGGGGCAACAACTTTAAATGAATATCAAAAATATTTTGAAAAAGATAAAGCTCTTGAACGCCGTTTTCAAAAAGTAATGGTTGACGAACCTGATACAGAGGATAGTATTTCAATTTTAAGAGGTTTAAAGGAGCGTTATGAAACACACCATAAAGTAAGAATAAAAGATGATGCAATTATTGCTGCCGTTAAACTTTCGCAAAGGTACATAAGCGATAGACATTTGCCGGATAAAGCAATTGATTTAATTGATGAAGCTGCCTCAAAACTTCGCTTGGAAATGAACTCTGTTCCTGGTGAAATTGATGAGATTAGAAGACGTGTGCTACAACTTGAAATTGAGCGTGAAGCAATTAAAAGAGAAAACAATAAGAAAAAACTTGATTTCTTAGACAAGCAAATTTCTGAAAATCAGGAAGTTTTGGCTTCATTAACAGCAAAATGGAAATCGGAAAAAGAAGTTATTGATAAAATCCAAGCAGGAAAAAAAACCATTGAAGAAATTAAATTTGAAGCAACACAAGCCGAAAGAGATGGAAATTACGAAAAAGTTGCAGAACTAAGATACGGACGCTTAAAAGAAGAAGAAAATAAAATTGAAGGATATAAAACTCAATTATCGGAAGTGCAATCAAATGGTTCTCTTTTAAAAGAAGAAGTTGATTATGACGATATTGCAGAAGTTATTTCAAACTGGACAGGAATTCCTGTAAACAAAATGATAAAAAGCGAAAGGGAAAAATTACTTTTATTAGAAGATGAACTTCATAAAAAAGTAATTGGACAAGATGAAGCAATACTTGCTGTTTCGGATGCTGTGCGAAGAAGCAGAGCAGGAATGCAAGACCCAAGAAAACCAATTGGCTCATTTATTTTTATGGGAACAACAGGTGTTGGAAAAACTTATTTGGCAAAAGCACTTGCAGAATTTCTTTTTGATGATGAACACATGATGACAAGAATTGATATGTCGGAATATCAAGAAAGACATTCAGTATCAAGACTTTTAGGAGCACCTCCCGGATACGTTGGATACGATGAAGGAGGACAATTAACAGAAGCAGTTCGTAGAAAACCTTATTCTGTAATTTTGTTAGATGAAATTGAAAAAGCTCATCCTGATGTTTTTAACATTCTATTACAAGTGCTTGATGATGGTATTTTAACCGATAATAAAGGAAGAACTGTTAATTTCAAAAATACAATTATTATAATGACTTCAAATATTGGCTCGCATCTTATTTATAGTAATTTTGAAGATGTTACTGAAAAAACTTATGATAAAGTTGTTGAAAAAACACAGGAGCAAGTTTTAGATTTACTAAAAAAAACAATGCGACCTGAGTTGTTGAACAGAATTGATGAAATAATTATGTTCACACCTTTAACAAGAGATGAGATTAAACAAATTGTTGTATTACAGATTAATAACTTAAAAAAGATGTTGCTTGAAAATAATATAAAAGCAAAGTTTACAGAAAAAGCAATAGATTATCTGTCAGAAAAAAGTTATGAACCACAGTACGGAGCAAGACCCGTAAAAAGAATTCTTCAAAAAGAAATTATTAATGAACTTGCAAAGGCTGTTTTAGCAAATTCGGTTGAAAGCCAGTCTGAAATATTAATTGATGCTAATGATAATGAGATTATTTTTAAGAATTAAGCCATATTAATAAAATTGCATAAAAAAATCCCTTTGTAAAATATTCAAAGGGATTTTTTATTCTTATAATATATTTCTAAGATTTTTTCTTAGTATTATTTTTATTAGCTAAACTTTTCAAATTAAACCCAAGAGTAAAACGAAGTGTGTTTGCTAATGGGTTTTGTCTTCCAGCTGTTGGGACTACATAAGCAAAATCAAAATTTAAAACATTTAATTTTACACCTATTCCCATTGTAAAATATTTTCTATTTCCTTTTGTGCCATGCTCATCAAAATATCCACCTCTTATTGCAAATTGATTTACGTACCAATACTCAATTCCGGCAGAATACATTAATTCGTGCATTTCTTCTTGAAAACCTCCGGGTGCATCTCCAAAAGATTGAAATATTCCAACAGGAACTGAAACATCATCAGACTTTCCATGCATAATTTTTTCTCCGGTATCAGTTGTATCCGGACCGTAAATAGGAGGTGTAGGAACTAAGAGTTTGTTTATATCTAACATTGCAGTTATTGAATTATATTCATCTAAATTGAGTTTGTAAGAAGCTCCAACTCTTAAATTTGCTGGTAAAAAGTCATTATAGGCATTATCTGCACTATAAGAAATCTTATTTCCAAGATTTGATATATTAAAACCAAAATTAAAGGTTCCTGTTTTATCTTCTAGTTTCATATCTTTTGTAAAAAAATAAGAAATATCTGCTGCAACAGCATTCCCAGCTTTTGTAGGACTGCTTCCTGCTTGTGCAAACCCTCCGGTTAAGTTAGAATGAATATATCTTACAGCAATACCACCAGACATATTTTTTGATAATTTTAGTGCATAAGCAAGGTCGAAAGAAAATTCATTGGGTCTTGCATTTGGCACAACTACTGTCCCTGCCTTATCAGTGAAATCCATTTCTCCGAGAGAAAAATACATTAAAGAAGCAGCAAGAGCTTGGTTTTTGCTCAATTTATAAGAACCGGAAATACTTTGAAAATTTATGTCTTTAACCAAATTTCTTAACCAAGGAACATATGATAAGTTTAAAGTTACATCTTCCTCAATAAATGCATATTTTGCAGGATTCCAATGTATTGAATTTGCATCAGGACTTGATGCTACTCCGGCATCTCCCAAAGCACCTGAGCGTGCATCCGGTGAAATTGTTAAAAATGGGACTCCGGTTGTAATTGCATTAAAATTTTGACCAATACGGTTTTGTGCAAAATTACTTGCAACTATACTAAATAAAACCGTGATACTTAAAAAAATTCTTTTCAACATTATTTCTCTCTTAATTATTAATATCAGACTGCAAACGTAATTATTTTATTATTTATTACATAATTTAATAATAATTAACGTTTGCAAACTTAAAAAAGCAGTAGCATTTATATAAAATAAAGAACAAAACAAACCAATATATTCGATTTGTTTTGTTCTTATTTATCAAAGAAAAACTTTATACTAATTTCTCCACTAAATTTGCAGCTTCTTGCAAAGTAATAGCAGAATGAACTTTTAAACCAGAATTATCAATTAAGTCTTTTCCTTCAATAGCATTTGTTCCTTGTAATCTTACAATAACAGGAATTTTAATATCTCCAATTGACTTATACGCATCAACAACACCTTGTGCAACCCTATCGCAACGAACAATACCCCCAAAAATATTTAGTAAAATAGCTTTAACATTTTTATCTTGAAGAATAATTCTAAAACCTGCTTCAACAGTTTCTGCATTTGCAGTTCCTCCAACATCTAGAAAATTAGCAGGTGAACCACCCGACATTTTTATGATATCCATTGTTGCCATTGCAAGCCCGGCACCATTAACCATACAACCAACATTTCCATCAAGTTTAATGAAATTAAGATTATATTTTCCTGCTTCAACTTCTGCAGGATCTTCTTCGGTTAAATCTCTCATATCAGCCAAATCTTTATGACGATACAAAGCATTATCATCAATATTAACTTTTGAATCTACTGCTAATATTTGATTATCAGAAGTTTTTAAAACCGGATTAATTTCAAACATTGATGCATCACTTTTATTATATGCTGTGTATAATGAAGAAACAAATTTTGTCATATCTTTAAAAGCATTTCCTTCTAAGCCTAAATTAAAAGCTATACGTCTTGCTTGGAAAGGAAGCAGACCTGTTTTTGGGTCAATTTCTTCTTTATGAATAAGATGTGGAGTTTTTTCAGCAACTGTTTCAATATCCATTCCTCCTTCGGTTGAATACATAACAATATTTCTTCCTGTTTGTCTATTTAATAAAACACTCATGTAATACTCTCTGGTTTCGCTTTCACCGGGGTAATAGACATCTTGTGCAATTAAAACTTTATTTACAAGTTTTCCTTCAGACCCTGTTTGGTGTGTTACTAATTGCATTCCCAGAATATCGTCAGATATTTTTTTAACTTCATCCAGTGATTTTGCAAGTTTAACTCCCCCACCTTTTCCTCTTCCTCCTGCATGAATTTGAGCTTTTACAACCCACCAACCTGTTCCGGTTTCTTCTGTTAATTTTTTAGCAGCTTCAACAGCTTCATCAGGAGTATTTGCGACAATTCCCTCTTGAATTTTAACTCCGAAACTTTTAAGAAGTTCTTTTCCTTGATATTCGTGTAAATTCATTCTTTTTATTTTATATTATTGTGAAAATTTTTATTTTTAAAGTTCCAAATTTAGTTTTTTTATACAAATTAAAAAAACCGGATATATATTTTACAGCATATTTTAAAAACAAATTTAAAAAAAACTCAATAAATATTTAAAACTTTATCTATGAGAAAACTAAAAAACAGTGAGTTAGCAAGAAAAACAATTAATGAGTTTAAGAAATCAAAAAAGATTCCTGTTACAATTATTTTAGATAATATTAGAAGCATGAATAATATAGGGTCTGTTTTTAGAACATCTGACGCATTTTTAATTGAAAAAATTTTTCTTTGTGGAATAACAGCAAAACCTCCACATAATGACATTAGAAAAACAGCACTGGGAGCTACAGAATCAGTAAATTGGGAGTATTATAATAATACAAAAGATGCAATAGTTCATTTAAAATCTAAAAACTATACAATTGTAGCAATTGAGCAAGTAGAAAATAGTGTTATGTTGCAAAACTTTGATATAAAAAAAACTGAAAAATATGCACTAATTTTTGGAAATGAAGTAAAAGGTGTGCAACAAAACATTGTTAACCTATGCGATTATTGTATTGAAATACCGCAAGAAGGAACTAAACATTCTTTAAATATTTCTGTTAGTGCCGGGGTTGTTCTTTGGGATTTTTATAAAAATTTAAAATAAATATTATGTCAAAAATAAACATAAAAGATATACAAAATTATTTCTTTATAGGAATTGCCGGTGATGGGATGAGTGCAATTGCTCAATATCTATCAGGCATTGAAAAAAATGTTTCTGGTTCTGACAGACAATTTTCTTCTACTAAAAAAATAAAACGCCAAAAGCAATTAGAAAAAGAAGGTATTAAATGTTTTCCGCAAGACACATCAGGAATTACATCTAAAATAGAAATTGTAATTATTTCATCTGCAATAGAACCAACAGTTCCCGAATATAAAAAAGCATTAGATATAGGTATTCTTGTTGTGATGCGTTCAGATATTCTTGCAGCAATCAGCCAAACAAAAAAAACAATAGCTATTGCAGGAACATCTGGGAAATCTACTGTTTCTGCAATGATTTATCACATTATGAAATTTGCTGCTTACGAACCTTCATTAATAACAGGAGCAGGTTTAGTTGATATTCAAAAAAACGGAAAAATTGGAAATGCAATTTCCGGAAAAGGTGATTTTTTAATTATTGAAGCAGACGAATCGGATGGTTCGTTAATAAAATACAAACCTGAAATTGGAATTATTTTAAACATCGACAAAGACCATAAAAAACTATCTGAATTAAATATATTATTTAAAACTTTCTCTAAAAATTCAAATATTTTAGTTGTTAATAATGATACTCAAAGGACAAAACAGCTTTCAAAAAGAAAAAAAAACAATTTTGGTTTTAGCATTGGTTCAGGTTTTAGAGTTTGTAGATTTAAACAAATAAGTTTTAAAATTCTATTTACCATTAATGGTATAGATTTTAAACTTTCACAAATAGGAAGGCATAATGCTGAAAATGTTGCAGCAGCAGTTGCTGTATGTAATATTGCAGGAATAACAGTTGAAACATCTGCTGATGCTCTAAAATCATACAAGGGAATTTTTAGAAGACATCAAATAATTTCGCAAGAAAAAGGAATAACAATCATTGATGATTATGCTCATAATCCGGCAAAACTTGAAGCATCTATAAAAGCATGTCAATTTCCAAACAGCAAATTAATAATTTGGTTTCAACCACATGGCTTCAAACCAACAAAATTTTTACAAAAAGAGTTTGTTAAAAAAATTTCTGAATCATTAAGAGAAAACGATGAAATTTGGATGTCTAAAATTTACTATGCAGGTGGGTCTGTTAGTAAAAATATTTCAGCAGAAGATTTAATAAATGATATTAAAAAATATAAAAAAAATGCTTTCTATGAAAAAAATAGGGGTCAATTTATTCAAAAAATAAAAGCTAATTTAAAAATAGGAGATGTTATTTTATTAACAGGAGCACGAGACCCCTCACTAAAAAGTTTTGCTGAAAAAGTAAAAAGCGAAATTATTGAAGAATAATATCTTCAAGGTTTATTTTTTTATATAGCTTTATTTTTCCTTTATCTTCACACCTATTATATAAGGTATAAATATTTTGTTGTAAAACCGGATGAATAAAATCCTTACTAATCTGATTCAAAGGCTTTAAAACAAAATTTCTTAAATGAAGTTTAGTATGTGGAATTTGTAGTTCCTTGGTATTAATTATTATTTCATCATAAAACAATATATCAATATCAATTTTTCTTGATAAATAAATTGGTTTTCCATTTTTTAAAACTGTTTTATTTTCTCTTCCCAGTTCCTTCTCAATTTTTTGGCATTTATCTAAAACTTGTTTGGGAGTAAAAAATGTTTCTATTTCTAAAACCAAATTCAAATAATCTTTATCATTATAATTCCATGATTCAGTTTCAAAAACATCTGAAACACAAATAACTAAGCCAATTTTTTTATGTATTTCAAAAATAGCACTTTTCAGTAAATAAAATCTATCTCCCTTGTTACTTCCTAATGATAAATATACTTTAGCCATACTATAAATATTATTTTACAAATAAACTTAAGTTTTTTTTTGTAAAAAAAGAAAATATTAATAATTTTGCAATCCTTAAAAATAATGACCCATGGTGTAATGGTAACACTCCGGTTTTTGGTGCCGTCGTTCAAGGTTCGAGTCCTTGTGGGTCAGCAAAATCTCGAAAATAATATTTTCGAGATTTTTTTTTTAATTTTTTTTTTATACTTTTAAAGTTTTAAATAAAATGATTAACAGTATTTTAATGAATAATTAAAAATATCTACACATAAAACACAAATGACAAAAATCTTGACACCCAAGTACATAACTAAATTATTGCATACCAATAATTACAGAAAATAGCAAGTGTTCCTATGTGCAGAGCAAAAAAATTATTGTAAATATAATATTTAAGCAACTTATTCAATATCAATTAATTAGAAAATTTTAGACAAATGAAATCACAATCACAATTAATCAAAATTACATTAGTACTCTTTATTATGTTATGGTTTTCTGCCTGTAATGATGAGAATACTGAAACAAACGATGGAGATAAGACTAACAAAGATGTTATTGAAATTAATGATGACAATTTAATTACTTATTTAATTCCTTCTCCTAAGGATATGTTTAAACTTACAAGTGAAGAGAAACTAACATATTCAGAAAAAGTATTAAATAAGAAAGAAAATGCAGAAAAATACATTGACACAAAATCATTAGAAATTGGTTTTGGAATTTATTCTGCTGATTTAGCATATGTAGCAGCCTTTAATCAAACAAGCACGGCTGGTGAGTATTTAAAAATTGTTGAAGAAATTAGTGACAAAATTGGTTTAGGTGCAGTTTTTTCAAGCTCTTTAATCGAAAGATTCAAAAAAATTGAGAGTAAAGATTCTTTATTAAAAATTACAAATGATACATATTATGACATTGTTAAATTCTTAGAAGAAAATGACAGAAATACTTCTCTTTCTTTAATTTCTGTAGGTGGATGGATAGAAAGTCTTTATATTGTTACAAATCTTCAAGATACTTATTCTGCAAATAATGAAATAATTCAATTAATTGCCGACCAAAAAAACATTTTTGAAAATTTAATGTTGTCATTACAACAAAAAGAAGGCAATGAAAGCATAAATGATGTAATAAAACAACTACAACCTATAAAAAAGGTATATGACCAATTAGAAGTTGTTAAAGTTGAAAAAACTGAAGTGAATGATTCTGAAAGTAAAAAAATTGTAGTTGGAGGAACAACAAAGATTGTAATAACAGAGCAACAATATAATGATTTAAAAAAATCAATTGCTAATGTAAGAAACCTTTTAGCAAATTTAAACGTATAATTAAAAATATTAGAATCCTTAAAAAAAATTGAATATTATGAAATCTAAAATTATATCACTTTTTACAATAATTATTCTTTTTCCTATTCTTGCAAGTTCACAAGGAAAATGTTCTGATTTCTTTACCTATAGAAAAGCAGAAGCACCGTATGAATATAATGACCAATCAAGTAGTGCGGTATGCGTAACCGGACAAACATATGAATTTGTTTTGCCATTAACAAAAGGGAAAGATTACAGGCTTAAATTTTATGCAGCCGCAGTTTTCAATAATCGAATAAATTTTAAAATTATTGACGAAAGTTCTCATGAAACTGTTCTTGAATTACCCGGAGAAACTGTCGACAGAAAAGAAGGAACATGTGTTTTAGCAGATTTCTATGATGAAGACTCAGGTAAATCAACACATCCTTATTTTGATTTTTATCCGCAAAATTCCACTACATTAAAAATAATTATGGAAGTTCTTCCTCTTGAACAAAGTAAAGATGAAGATCCCAACATAAAAAAACAAATAAAACTTAACAGAGGTTGTATTACAGTTGTTGTTCTAGACAAACCGGCAAATAATTCATCATTCTAATATATAATATTTTTTAATATAAAGGAAGGCTTGTAAAATTTACAAGCCTTCCTTTTTAAAATAATTGAAATCATAAAAAAATATAAAATAATTTATTTTTTTTATGTTTTATATGCTAACAAGCTCTTTTTAAAAATGATAGTAAAGACTCAAAAATTATTTCCTTTTTATTATAAAAAAAACAAGAGTAACAACTAACTTATTAACAGACTATTAACAATATCGCAGCTGTATTTTATTGATATGCAAGTAAATAAACTTTTTATATTTTTTTATATTTTTTTATATTTTTAATCTGTTGAAAACTACTACAATAGATTTTATTTGAAAATGTCAAGGAAAAAAGCATTTTTTTTTAATAAAAATTCTTCCCAAATTTACAATCCCAAAAAATAAATTATAATTAAACTCTATTAAAATTTTTATTTCGAATGACAAAAAAACATCAAGAAATATGGAATAATTGTTTAGAAATCATAAAAGATAATCTTCCTGAGGTAACATTTAATACATGGTTTAAACCTATAATTCCGGAAAAGTTAGAAGGAAGTGTATTAACAATAAATGTTCCTAGTCAATTTTTTTATGAATTTCTCGAAGAACACTATATTGATTTACTAAAAAAAGTAATCAAAAAAGAGCTTGGAGTAAATGCTAAGTTAAAATATAGTATTGTAATTGATAATTCAAATTTCACAAATTCGAAGGTGCTATACCCGGGAAATAATGGAGCAAACCTAAGTAACCCCAACATTAATGTCCCACTCAGAAATAAAAATGCCATAAATCCTGATATTTTACCCGGAATAAAAAAGGTTCAAGTAAAATCAAATCTTAATAATAATTATAGTTTTGAAAATTTTGTTTTAGGAAAATGTAACAATATAGCAGTTGCAGCAGGGAAAATGATTGGTAGTAGTCCGGGCAACAATCCATATAACCCTATATACATATGGGGAAAATCCGGAATGGGAAAAACCCATCTTGCACAAGCAATTGGAATTGAAATAAAAGAGAATTTTGGAGAGAAAAAAATAGTTCTTTATGTTCCTGCAAGAAGATTTGAAATGCAATTTACAAATGCTGCAAGAAAAAACACAAGAAATGACTTTCTACATTTCTATCAAATGATTGATGTGTTAATTGTTGATGATGTTCATGAATTTGCAGGAAAACCAGGAACACAAGATACTTTCTTTCACATATTCAACCATTTACATCAAGCTGGCAAACAATTAATTTTAACAGCCGACCGTTCTCCCGCAGAAATAAAAGGGCTTGAAGACAGACTAATATCAAGATTTAAATGGGCATTAACCACAGAGCTTTCTGCACCGGAATTTGAAACACGAATTGCAATTTTAAATAAAAAAGCAGAAAAAGAAGGAATTGAAATTTCGGATTCAATAATTAAATATATTGCTGAAAACATAACCGGAAGTATTCGTGAATTAGAAGGAGCTTTAATTTCATTATTAGCACATGCGACATTAATAAAAGAAGATATTACTTTTGAATTTGCTAAATCAAAAATTGATAAATTAGCAAAAAAACCAAAAAAGGAAATAACTATTAAACATATTCAGAAAGTTGTTTGCGACTTTTACAATATAAGTCTTGAAGCTTTGCAATCTAAAAACAGAAAAAGAGAAATTGTTCAAACAAGGCAAATTGCAATGTTTTTTGCTAAGAAATTTACAAAATTTTCATTATCAACAATTGGAGCTGAAATAGGAGGAAAAAACCACGCAACAGTTTTATATGCAGACAAAGTTATCAAAGATCAAATTTCTTATGATAAAACTTTAAGAGCACAAGTTGAAGATATTGAAAAAAGAATTGAAACATATAAGTAAATTATTTTCTTACAAAATTAAAAAAGTCCGTTTTTAAAACGGACTTTTTTAATATCTACGAATTTATAATTTTTATTTATAAAACTCATCAAAAACCAATTTCATATAATAATGATCTTTAACTCCACAAAGTTCTCTAATAGAATGCATTGCCAACATAGGACTTCCTACATCAACCATTCTTATATCTAATTGAGAAGATAAAATACTACCTAATGTAGATCCTCCCGCAATATCAGATTTATTTACATATTGTTGGAAAGGAACTCCTGCTTTCTTACATAACATCATAAATGTTCCTGAAGATAGTGCATCAGTTGTATATTTTTGATTTGCATTAATTTTAATAA
The DNA here is from genome assembly GCA_947311445.1 of uncultured Chlorobiota bacterium. Taxonomy (GTDB): domain Bacteria; phylum Bacteroidota; class Bacteroidia; order Bacteroidales; family JAADGE01; genus JAADGE01. Next base: position 11,705 of record CAMZKV010000006.1, read on the forward strand.
CAGGACCTTCATTCATTTTTGGTTGAAGTATTGGGTCATAATTATCAGGTAAATTTGGATGAATTGCATGAGCATTATCTGCAGAAATACCAAATGAATTTATTTTTGCTCTATAAAAAGCATCCCTTTGTTTACTTTGTGCCCAAGTTACTCGTTTTAAAACATCTTTCAAAAAAGGAGAAGCTGCACCTTGTTTTGTTGCACTTCCAACCTCCTCATTATCAAAGCATACCATTACATTAGTTGATTTTGCAGGTTTACTGCTAAATAAGGCATCTATTCCTGCATGTACCATTGATAAATCATCAATTCTACTTGAAGATATAAATTCCTTATTTTCTCCTATTATTGAGCCTTTTTCATATTCATATAGGTTTACATCAAAATCAAGAATGTCTTTAGCATCAACTTTTAGGTGAGAGGCTATCATATTTATAAAATAATTGTCTTTTTGAAATTTATCTTCAATTAATCTTAATACAGGAAGCATATCCCTTTGTTTATTGTATTCTTTTCCATCATTTATTTGCCTATTCAAATGAATTGCTAAATTGGGAATTACAAGTATAGGCTTTTTAATATTAAGATATTTTATTTCAGGTCGCAATGCGTTTTCACTTTGCAAAGCAACTCGCCCTGCTATAGACAATGGTCTATCAAGCCAAGTATTTAAAATTGGTCCTCCATAGGTTTCAACATTAAGTTTTAAATAATTCCCTTTACCTATCATTTCTGGAGAAGGTTTTATTTTTAGTGATGGAGAGTCTGTATGTGCACAAATTATTCTGTATCCTTCGGTTTCAATTTCACCTGTTCCTAGAATAAATGCAACTAATGAAGAACCATTTTTTGTTGCAAAATATTTTCCTCCTTTATCTAAATCCCAACTTCCTCCTCTATGAAGTTGCTTAAATCCTTTTCTTAAAAGTGCAGCTTTTACATTCCGTACAGCCTGATAAGAACTTGGACTTTCATACAAAAAATCAATTAAATCATTTGCATATTTTATGTTGTGTTCCATTTTTATTATTTTTTATATTATTTCTGAACAAATTTAGCATTAAAATTTAATTATCTAAAAATATTTACAATATCATGAAATAGCTATTACGGTTTCAAAACAACCCCCTTACTATTTTTTCCATCAATTTTAATAAGCATCTCTTTTTCAAAACGAATATGCCTAACAAATTCATCTTCATAAACAGCATCAAATTGTTTCAGAAATTCTAAATCCAAAAATCCATCCTTTCTAAAAGTATTAATAGTAAAATATCCTACTTTAAAGGAAGTTAAGTTCTGAAAAAAATGTGTCCCTTGGCTCGGATCAACCTGATAATTCTTCAAACCTGATTCTACAATTAGCCTTGCTTCTGATATTTGAGACCATACAACAGGAATACCAAGCCATGGATCGCTTGAACCCCAACGTCCTGGTCCACATAGAATATAGTTTTCTCCTCTTTTTCTGAAATTTCTATTAATTTCATCAATTATTAATACAATTTTCTGATTATTTACAGAATCAAAATTTTCTGATTTAACATAAACAATGTCCTTTATTCCATTTATTATTCCATGTCCTAATGTAGTTTCTGAAAACAAAATTATATCTTCATCTTTTACATCAGAAAAATCAATTTCATCATTTATCATTTCTTTTACTATTGGCCTTACTTGCAATAAATTAACAATTTTAAGACCTGATTTAGGCGTAAGATTAACAGCAAATTCTATTTCAACAGGATTGCTCATAGCTCTTTCACAAATTGACAAAACTTCTTTTATAATTTCTGCCAAAGGAAAAGAATTATATTTTAAAACATTTGCAAAGGTTATTACCCTTTTTCCTTCATGCATTTTTCCGTCTTTCAATGTATTAAATTGGAAATCATAAACAGAAGAAATATCATAAATTGATTCATCCTTTTGAGCTTGTTCTATTCCATGCATATTAAAATTTACGCTGTCATTGGTTGATTGCACAAAACTTTCATATGATAAATTAAGAGAAAAAAAAGTTTTTTGAGTTTCTTTTAGAGCAATTTCAGGAGATGATAATTGAAGTATTTGTTTTGGATGATCAGGAGAAAACCTCAGAGCAGTTCTTCCCTCAACAATATGTTTGCCCATACCCAAAGCAACATTTACAATTCCTTCATCATGTTTTTCGTCTCCAATAGGATAAAAATTTACAGAACGTGCAACGCCGGAAAATGTAGGATAATATCTGTCTTCATATTTATTTCCACAAACTTCTTGAAGAACAATTCCCATTTTTTCTTCATCAATTAAGTTTTTTGTAACCTTCATATATGCCTTTGTTTCCGTATAAAAAACTGAAGCATATACAGATTTTATTGCTGTTAATAATTGCATCAAATTTGTTTTCTCATCTGCCATATTCGAGAGCATATAAGTTGAAAATATTCCTGCAAATGGCTGATAATGTGAGTCTTCAAGTACACTAGAGGAGCGTACTGCAACTGGTGAACTAATTGCTTTTAAAAAAACTGCTAACTCTTCTTTTGTTTCTTCCCTCAACTGAGATTTAATAAATTTTTGCAAAATCTCATCATTGCTTCTTTTTGATAACGCAAAAGAATACAAGTCATTATCTTGCATAAAATTGTCAAATATACCTGTACTGAGTACAACAGTTGTAGGAATTTTTATAACAACTTTGCTAAATCTATCAAGTTCAGGATGTTTTTTTATTAATGAATCTAAAAAAGCTAAGCCTCGTGCTTTTCCTCCTAAATATCCTTTCCCTATCTTAGTGAATATTAATGAATTATCATAACTATTTTTATCAAATTTTGCAATAACTCCTCTTGCAATTGATTTTCTGAAATTAACAATATTATCATGTATAAAATGTTTTATTTTATCAATATCATCAGCAAAGTCTTCTTTTGTTACATGTAAAAAAAAATCTGCCAATGGGAATAGTGCTCTGGCATACAACCACTTAGATAAATGGTTTCTAGTAATATGGTATTCAAAAGATTCATTAGGTATTTCAAACAAACAATGCTGTAACTCTTTTAAGTTTTTAATACTTTTGAGGATTTCTTTTGATTTAGGATTTCTAAAATCAAAAGGCCCAAATGCAAAATAAGTATTAATAAAATCATTGAGGTCATTTGCTAAATTCTCAGAATATTTATGAACAAATCCTACTTTTAGTTCTTTTGCCTTTTCTCTATTATTTTCATCAGAGGATTGTAATAAAAGTGGTAAATATTTTTTGTCATTTTTAACTTTTCTTAAAAATCTTACTCCTGCTTCCGGGTCTATTATTCCATTCCTCTTGTATTTTGTATCAGAAATAACTCCAAGAATATTAGATTTGTATTTTTTATAAATCTGATTTGCTTCTTCATAGTTCTCTGCTAATAATATTTTTGGTCTCCCTCTCATTCTCTGCATTTGCTGGTGGTCGTTTAAACCCTCCATCATAAATTGCTTAGACTGAGCCAAAAGAGTTTTGTACATATGTGTAAGATATTCAGAATAATATCTTTTTGAATCTTCAACCAAAAGAATTATTTGAACTCCATACTTTATATCTGTATCAACATTCATTTTGTCTTCCAACAACTTTATTATTGCTAGAATAACATCTGCACTACCAAGCCAACTAAAAACATAATCAATCCCACTTAAATCTGCGGTTTTAATCATCAACGAAACTTCTCTTGAAAAAGGTGTAAGAACAACAACAGGTTTCTCCGGATGTTTTTCTTTTATTTTTTTTGCAAACTCAAAGGCATCAAGCTCACTTCCAACATTTAACATTGTTATTACTAAATCGTAATACCCCTTATATAATTCTTTTAAAGCTTTTTTAGCAGTATTAACATGTTTAAATCTGGGAGAATTACTCAAATTTAAAGAAACATATTCATTAAAAATCTGTTCCTCAATTCTTCCTTCAACTTCTAAGGTAAACGAATCATAATCGCTACAAACAATAAGAACTCTTTGAATTCTTCTTTGCATTAGATTATAAAAAGGGGTTTCTGAAAAACGTACTAACTTATTACTATATAAATTCATATTATTATTTACTAAAAAAATGAATATAAAGGTATAAAAAAAAGGCGGAATAAAAATTCCGCCTTTAACAACTAACCTAAAACTTACTATGAAAAAAACACTTTATGAGTATTTTAAACTCAATACAAATGTAAGTTAATTTTTACGAATGAAAAAATAAAATTTACTTTTATTTATTGTTTTATTAATAAAAAACTATTTTTGCAATTACAAAACATGTATAAGGTGTTGATTTACAAACAAGAAAGCAGATTATGAGACAACTAATATTTTTTTACTTTTTTTTACTTTTTTTTAATGTAAATGCTCAAAATTTTGACGAAACTATATTTTTAGCTAATAAATTGTTTGAAAACAAAAACTATTCAGATGCTATTAATTTATATAAAAGAGCTATTTTTTTCTCAGAAAAGCCAAAAAATCAGCTTTATTATAAAATCGGAGATTGTTACTTTATGCTTTCCAAATTTGAAAAAGCAATTAATTCATACGACTCGGCAATTCAACTTTCTAAAAATAAAATTTTATTAACTGATTTAACTTTTAGAAAAGCTGATTGTTTTATATTTTTAAAAGAATATAATTTAGCAGAAGACATGATAAATAGCATAAACAACGGCAATTTAACACAGACAAAAAACAAAAAAAACTTTTACTTAGGTGTTATTAACTATGCAAAAACTAATTATGATAAAGCAGAATTATTTTTCATAGACGCAATAAATGACACTTCAAATACAGCAAAAAATCGGATACATCAAATTTTCATTGATAAAAAATACTTTAAAACACCGAATCCAAAAATAGCCGGAATTTTTAGTTTAATTATTCCAGGTGCAGGTCAACTGTATTCAGGAGATTATAAAAACGCAATTAATTCTTTTCTTTTAACAGGTATTTTTGTGGCAATTGGAGCTGATGTGCTTATTAAATTTGCTTGGTACGATTCTTTAATTAGTATTTTTCCATGGTTTTACAGATACTATGGAGGAGGTTATAATAATGCTATGAAGATTGCAAATGACAGAAAAACAGAAAAACTTAACATAAGACTAAATGAAATAATTGAGATAATTGAAAAGACTGAGTATAAGCCTTAGTTTTTTTATTTTATGTTATATATTTGTAAAAAATTAAAAAATAAATTAAATGAAACACCCACGCCAAAGATTTTGACACACAAGGGCATGACTATAACACAGCATACAAATTACTTACAGAAGAAAGCTAGTGTTCCTATGTGCATAACAACACGATTATTAGTAAATATGAACGTTCAAACAACTTATTCAACATCAGTTAATTAAATAATTTTAGACATATGAAAAATTGCTATATATATTTTTTGCTTGGAATTTTAATTCTAACATCTTCATGCAAAAGTTCTGACAAATACACTAAACATAATTCTGGTTTTGAATACAAAATTATTTTTAATTCCAAAGAAGGCACTAGAGTTAAAACAGATGATATTATTGAATTAAATTTAAAATATTTCACTTCTAATGATTCTCTAATTTTTAATACTGATGATTTCGCTGGAAATTTTAGAGTTACAGTTTTAGAAAATGACAGAGGTTTATTTCAAGAAGCTGTTAAACTATTAAAACCTGGCGATAGCGCAAGTTTTAAGATTCAAGCAAAAGACTTTTTTGAAAAAACAAGAAATGTAAAAGTCCCTGACTTTATTTCAGAAAATGACATTTTAAGATTTCAATTAAAAATTAAAAAAATTGTTTCCAAAGAAGAAATAGAAAAAGAGATTGAACTTCTTTCAATAAAAAAAGAAACAGAAGAAAATCTTTTGCTTGAAGATTACATTAAAAAAAATGGTATAACTGTTAAACCTTCAAAAACGGGTTTATATATAATAGCTTTAAAAAAAGGAAAAGGAAAAAAAGCTCAAATTGGCAAAAAAGTTACAATACATTACACAGGAAGTTTTATAAATAATATGAAATTTGCTTCTACCATTGAAAAAGACAAACCTTTTGAATTTGTTTTAGGGCAAGAAGAAGTTATTCCTGCATGGAACGAGGCAGTTGCAAAAATGAAAGTTGGAGATAAAATTAAAATAATAACACCATCTAAACTTGCCTATGGAAGCCAAGGTTCAGGGCATTCAATAAAACCTTTTACACCTTTAATCTTTGAAATAAAACTTTTAAGTGCAGAATAAAGATTGAAACACACTAATTATTAATTTTTACTATTTATAAAATGCAGGATCAACAAGAAACAATAAAAAATAGAATTACAAAATACACACTTATTTGGATGGCATTTATTATAGAATTAGTTCTTTTATTTGCTATTATCTTCTTTTATTTTGCTCCCTCAGAACTTCACCAATCAACAAACACATTTCATATTATAATTTTATATCTTTCATATTTATTTACAATAATTGCAGTGCCAATAAGTTATAAGGTTTATGATTTTAAAAAAAATAATTGCGGAAAAAAATTAAACCTTGAAACAAAATTAGAGAAATATTTATTTGCTCTAATCATTAAATTTGGCATTCTTGAATTTGCTGCCGTATTTTCCATTATAGCATTTCTTTTCAATGAAATATATGCACCTTTATATATGTTTGGAGTTATTCTCATTACTTTTCTTATAAATAAACCTTCGGTAAATCAATTTAGCAATGATTTTTTAAAAGAAGAGAAGAAAGAAGAAAACATAATACTAAACGCAAAACCAAATTCAGAAAACTTATCAGACACAACAGACAACTCAAAATAAACAAAAATTTATTAATCATAAATCTTAAAAGATATGTCAATTCATAAAACTGCTCGAAAAATTACAACTCATGTTTTACAAGCAATGAAAGCAAAAAATGAAAAAATTGCAATGCTTACTGCTTATGATTATTCAATGGCAAAAATAGTTGACCAAGCAGGAATAGACGTTATTCTTGTTGGGGACTCTGCTGCAAACGTAATGGCAGGATACGAATCTACCCTGCCCCTAACATTGGATGAAATTATATATCATGCAAAATCTGTAATCAGAGCAGTTGACAAAGCACTTGTAGTTGTAGATTTGCCTTTTGGAACATATCAAGGGAATTCAAAACACGCACTGGATTCTGCAATAAGAATTATGAAAGAAACCGGTGCACATGCGGTAAAACTTGAAGGTGGCTCAGAAGTGAAAGAATCTGTTATCAGAATTTTATCTGCAGGAATCCCTGTTATGGGTCATTTGGGATTAATTCCACAATCAATTCATAAATTTGGAACTTATGTTGTTAGAGCAAAAGATGATGCAGAAGCTGAAATTTTAAGATCTGATGCTAAATTATTAGAAGAACTTGGGTGTTTTGCAATAGTTTTAGAAAAAATTCCTGCTAAATTAGCCAAAGAAGTTGCTGAGAGTGTTGCTATTCCTATAATTGGAATAGGTGCAGGAAGTGGAGTTGATGGTCAAGTTCTTGTTATACACGATATGCTAGGGATAACACAAGAATTTTCTCCACGATTTCTTCGGCGTTACCACGATTTATCTAGCGAAATAAAAGGTGCTGTTTCAAATTATGTTAAAGATGTAAGATCAAGAGACTTTCCTAATGAAAAGGAACAATATTAAACCTAAACAATAAGTAAGTATTTTATCTAACTCAAATTATTACAAAATAAGAAAAACAGTACACAATAAATAATAAAAGGAAGTTTTGCAAAAAGACATCCTTTTCTTATTTTTGCATCTTTTAATTTTCAATCTAAGTACTAATATCAAATTCCAAAATGAAAATATCCTACAATCAACTAAAACAATACATAAACATTGACTTAAAACCGGAAGAACTTTCAGTTATTTTAACAGACATAGGCTTAGAAGTTGAAGGACTTGAAGAATTTGAAAGTATTAAAGGCGGGTTAGAAGGTCTTATTATTGGTGAAGTAAAGACCTGTGAGAAACACCCAAATGCTGATAAGTTAAGCATTACAACTGTTGATATAGGTACAGGAGAATTATTACCAATTGTTTGTGGAGCTCCTAATGTTGCAAAAGGGCAAAAAGTAGTAGTTGCTACTGTAGGAACAACTTTATATGACGGCGATAAAGACTTCAAAATAAAAAAAGGAAAAATTAGAGGAGAAGCATCCCTCGGAATGATTTGTGCTACCGATGAAATTGGAATGGGAGGAAATCACGATGGAATTTTGATTCTTCCTGAAAATGTAAAAACAGGAACTCTTGCAAAAGATTATTTTGAAATTGAAAAAGACATAATTTTTGAAATAGGCTTAACTCCAAACAGAGCAGATGGAGCTTCTCACATCGGTGTTGCACGTGATTTGTTTGCCTATTTTAAACATATAGGCAAAAATACAAATCTTAATAAACCAGATGTCAGCAATTTTAAAGTTGACAACAATAATTTAGAAATTTCTGTTGAAATTAAAAATAGTGAAGCCTGCAAAAGATACTCTGGACTTACAATTTCCGAAATTGAGATAAAAGAATCTCCAAGCTGGTTAAAAAATAGACTTAAAGCAATTGGTTTGCAGCCAATAAATAATGTTGTGGACATAACAAACTATGTTTTACATGAAACTGGGCAACCTCTTCATGCCTTTGATGCCAACATGATTAAAGGTAATAAAATAATAGTTAAAACCTTAAAACAAGATACAGTTTTTAAAACCCTTGACGAAGAAGAACGCAAATTAAACAAAGAAGATTTAATGATTTGCAATAAAGAAGAGGGAATGTGTATTGCAGGTGTTTTTGGAGGTTATGAATCAGGAGTTTCAGATAAAACAAAAAACATTTTCTTAGAAAGTGCGTATTTCAATCCTGTCTCTGTAAGAAAAACTTCTAAACGCCATGCCTTGCAAACCGATTCTTCTTTCCGCTTTGAAAGAGGAGTTGACCCAAACAATACAATTTACGCACTAAAACGTGCTGCTCTTCTTATAAAAGAACTCGCTGGAGGTAAAATTTCTTCTGAAATAGTTGATATATACCCAGAACCAATTAACAATTTCAAATTTGATGTCTTATACTCGCATATAGACAGATTAATTGGAAAAAAAATTGACCATAAAGTTATAGATAATATTTTAGAAGCTCTTGAAATTAAAATTTTAAACAGAGCAGAAGATAAAATCACCGTAGAAGTTCCACCATATCGTGTTGATGTAACTCGTGAGGCAGATATTATTGAAGAAATTTTAAGAATCTACGGGTATAATAATATTGCCTCTTCATATTCTGTAAAATCTACACTTTCTTTTGCACCAAAACCAGACACAAACAAACTTAAAAATACAATTTCTGATTCTTTAAGTTCGCAAGGCTTTTCAGAAGCAATGTCTAATTCTTTAACAAAAGGAAAGTATTATGAAGCGGAAAATGGTTTTAATAAAGAACAATCTGTAAAAATGCTAAATGCTCTTAGTATTGATTTAAATGTTATGCGTCAAGATTTACTTTTTGGAAATTTGGAAGCCATTATAAGAAATATTAATTTTAGAAGTTCAGATATAAAACTATATGAATTTGGTCAAACATATAAATACGAAAAATCTGATAGCAAAAACCCATTAAATTCTTACAAAGAAGAACAACATTTAGCTATAAGCATTTCCGGAAACAAAACACCAATAAACTGGAACTCTCCCGAAATAAAAACTGATTTTTATTATTTAAAATCTATAGTTGAAGGAGTCTTTAAACGTCTAAATTTTGACACCACAAAAATGAAATCTATTGAAACTGAAAGAGATATTTTCAATTATGGAATTAAACACACCATAAACAACAAAACCTTAGTTGAGATTGGAAGTGTAAGTAATAAATATTTATCTATTTTTGGAATAGAACAAGAAGTTTTTTATGCAGATATTAATTGGAATAATACAATAAAATATTTACCTGAAGTGCAAAAATATGTTCCTATATCAAAATTTCCTGCTGTTAAGCGAGATCTAGCTTTGCTCCTCAATAAAGATGTTAAGTTCTCTGATATAGAAACACTTGCATACAAAACAGAAAAGAAACTTCTTAAAAATGTTTCAATTTTTGATGTTTTTGAAGACGAAAAACTCGGTGAAAACAAAAAATCATATGCCGTAAGTTTCAAAATTCAAGATGAAACTAAAACATTAAAAGATAAGCAAATTGATAAAATTATGAAAAAATTGCAATATACTTTTGAAAAAGAATTGGGGGCTGAATTAAGATAATTTTTTAAAATATATTCAGCTTTTGCAATAGCTCTTTTTTATATGTTCTACTAACAACAAGGTGAAAATCATTAATATAAATTAAGTTATCTTCAATTTTTGATATTTTATCCAATGCAACTGCATGTGAGCGATGAACTCTAAGAAAATTTTTAGAATTTAACTTCTCCAATACATTCTTTAAACTAGAGTTCATAGTAGCTTTTAATTTTGAAGTATGAACTACTGTATAATTCTCCATTGCTTCTAACCAAAGAACCTCATCATGTGAAATACGTATAAGTTTACCCTTATTTCTAATAAAAATATTTTTATCAGCATAATCAATACTTTTATCTGCCTGATTATCATAAACCTTGCAATTTTCAATGTCTTTATATCTTTGCATAGCTAACTTAATGCCGTGGTCAAGATCAACATCTTTAAAAGGTTTAACAATAAAACCCATTGGATTAGCTACTTGTGCTTCTTTAAACGTTAAATCATCAGAGTATGCCGACAAAAAAATTATTGGAATATTAAATTTATCATTAATTATCTTTCCTAAATCTATTCCGGATTTTCCTTCATGAAGATTAATATCTAAGAGTGCAATACTGGGTGCTTTTTCAAATAAAATTGGTAGTGCTTTTTCATATGAAGCAGCTATTCCTGCTACTCCAAAACCCATATTTTTTAAACGTTCTTCGATGTCTAATGCAATAGTGTATTCATCCTCAACAATTAAAACATTTATCATATTTAAAATATTTATATGAGATACTATATATTTAAAAATAATAATTAAATCGTTAACAAAAATAACAAACTAACTGCAAAATAATGTTTTTTTACAATACAATATAATTTTTTATAAATAATAATTTTTGAAACTTTTTCTAATTATTATCTAAAATAATTCCAATTGCTTAAAGCCTCCCTAACTAACACTAAATAAGCTAATGATATATTTATACTTGCAATAATTATTTAGCTCTGTAAAAAGTATTAATTTGCTTTGAATCGTGTCATGTTTTAACGTGTCATGATAACATTAATTTTTGGTTTTTATATTTTAATTAGTTTCATTTTTCTTAAAAACCTTAATTTGAATTATTAAATCTAATAAATTGTGTTGAAAAATAAAAGTAGAAATTTGGCCTCTTATTATTATCGTTTAATTTTTTAATTTTGCAGAATAATACTATATTATAAACTATGAATAGTTTTAAAAATTTTTGAAAAAAAATAACATACATAGTTATTGGAAAGCCCCGTGAAGTTTCTTTAAAGAATAGAATTGCAAATACAACTTTTGCAATAACAATCATTTACGGTTCTACTACTATATATAATAACTATCTTTTTAATTTGCCTAAACCTACAATCTATGCATCTTTATTTATTGTAGCATCTTATTCTATATTATACTATTTTTCACGAATTAAAAAAAGTTTAAAACTGCTATTGATATCGCATTATTTTTTGCATTTACAGTTTACACTCCAATTATGTGGATAAATAATGGAGGAATAGAGGGCTCATTTCCTTTTTACATTTTTATGTTTGGTGCATTCACTTTTTCTGTTGTAAAAGGAAAAAGATTATTATTCTTTCTCTCAATACTATTAGCTATTTCTGTTTGTCTAATTATTCTTGAATATATTCATCCCGAAATAATAGTTCCATATCCAAACAAGACGGATAAATTTTATGATATACTTATAAACTATATTTTGGTTTTTGTTGAAATGTCTTTTCTAATGTATTATTACACAAAACAATATTATAGTTATAATGAAAAATTAAACATTAGTAATATAAAATTAGAAGAAACAAACTTACAACTTTCAAAAAGGGTAAAAGAAAGAGAAGTTCTTTTAAAAGAAATTCATCACAGAGTTAAAAACAATTTACAAATGGTTATAAGTCTTTTAAATCTTCAAATTAATACAGAAAAGAATGAAGAACTAAATAAACTTTTGCGAATAAGCCAAGACATAATAAATGCAATTTCGATTGTTCATGAACAACTTTATAAATCTGAAACCTTAGAATCTATAAATATTAATGAATATCTAACTAATCTAATAAATAACATTGCCGGTGTTTCAAACCCTAAAACTCAAAATACTTCTATAAATATTAATATTGAAAATGCAATAGTTGGAATATCCAAGACAATACCTATTGGTTTAATAATTAACGAACTCATATCCAACAGTTTAAAATATGCTTTCAATAATAATGTTTCAGGAATTATTAACATTAATGGTTTTAAAAAGCACAATAAATATATAATTATATATAGAGATAACGGAAAAGGAATGCCAGAAAACTTTAAAATATACAAATCTAATTCATTAGGATTTAAGCTCATTGACGGACTTATAAACCAAATTAATGGAATATTTGAAATTAAAAGACCTGAAAAGGGAACAGAATTTAAAATACAATTTGAAGTAGAACACAAGTCAATCTAAATTCCACTACAAAAACTTTGACACCCAAGAGCATAACCATAACACAGCATACAGATGCCTTGCAGATAAAAGTAAGTGTTCCTATATGCAGAGCAAAATAATTAATACAAATACAAAAAGACAAATAATTTACTAAACATCAGTTAATTAAACAATTTTAGATACATAAAAAATTATTAAAATTAATTTTCCTCCATGTTTATTGTATAACATAAGCAATTAACAAAGTATGTTCGAAAAATCAAAACTTCTAATAATATAATTTATTAAAAAAAAGTATGCTTATGCACTGCTTTATATAATATATGATTATTTCAGTAAAATTATCTGGCAAAATAAAATTCAAAAGAAAAAAGGCTTTAGAAAATCTAAAACCTTTTTTCCTTTGTTAAAATTAATAATTATATTATAGATAAGTTTAAGTCTTTCTCTTCAATAAGTTTTCTTAAGTTTATTAAAGCATATCTCATCCTTCCAAGTGCCGTATTTATACTTACATTAGTTTGCTCAGAAATTTCTCTAAAACTTAAATTCCCAAAATGTCTTAACAAAATAACTTCCCTTTGTTCACTAGGTAACTCATCAACCAAATTTCTTACATCTTTTGCAATTTGATCTTTAATTAACTCATCTTCAATGGTTTCCTCTGAAAACCTTTTGGAATTAAAGATATCAATATCCGGATTTTCATCATTTGAGTAAGTGGGCATTCTTTTATCCTTTCGGAAAAAATCAATAGTTAAATTATGAGCAATTCTTATAACCCATGAAACAAAAACACCCTGCTCATTATATTTACCTTTTCTCAAAGATTTAATTACCTTAATGAAAGTATCTTGAAAAATGTCTTCAGCTAATTTTTCATTTTTCACTATAAAGAAAATATAAGTATAAACTCTTTCTTTATGTCTTGTAATTAGTGTTTCCAGTGCAGATTTATCCCCGTTCATGAACTTGCTTACAAGTTCTTTGTCCTTTAGCTTTGTTTTCATAGCTTCTCCTATTTTGTTTAACAATAAAAAAATAATAAGAGTAAAGTTCTAACTATATACGAGGGTTTTTGAAGTTAATTAAATTTATTTTTTTAGTTTAGGTTAAAAAACTATAATGCAAATATTAAATAAAAAATGATAAAAAAAAATATTTTTTGATAAAACTTAATAACTAATTTTGCAATCAAAATGAATAATCGCAATATCTGTGCCGAAATTTACAACAAAATATGCCTAAAAAAACTATAAAAAAAGACCTATTCTCCGAAAATATTGAAATAAAAGGAGTAAGAGTTCATAATCTTAAAAACATAAGTTTAACTATTGAACGAGATAAGTTTACTGTAATTACAGGTCTTTCAGGATCAGGGAAATCTTCCTTGGCTTTCGACACATTATATGCCGAAGGACAAAGAAGATATGTTGAAAGTTTATCATCTTATGCTCGCCAGTTTTTGGGAAGGCTACACAAACCCGAAGTTGATTATATAAAAGGTATTCCTCCGGCAATTGCAGTTGAGCAAAAAGTAAACACACGCAATCCTCGTTCAACTGTGGGAACTTCAACCGAAATTTACGACTATTTTAAATTACTTTTTGCAAGAATTGGAGAAACTTTTTCTCCAATTTCAGGAAAAAAAGTTAGGCGAAACACAGTTACCGATGTTCTTAATTTTTTGCTGAAATTTCCTAATTCAACAAAAGCATTAATACTTGCACCCTTGCATACAGGAACCGACAGAACTTGCAAACAACATTTGGAAGTGCTTCTTAAACAGGGCTTTGCACGAGTTGAGTTTGATGGTGAAATTTTAAAAATTGATAAACTTATTGCTAAAAAAAAACTTGCTAAGCCAAAAGTTGCAAATATTGTAATCGACCGTATTTCAATTTCCAATGATGAAGACACACAAAGCAGAATGGGAGATTCGGTGCAAACTGCATTTTTTGAAGGAAAAGGAGTTTGCATCGTAAAAGTTTTTGAAAATGATAAAATAATTAAAGAAGTTTTTTCTAATAAATTTGAAGCAGACGGCATTAAATTTGAAATTCCTACTGTTCACACTTTCAGTTTTAACAATCCTTTGGGAGCTTGTCCTGTTTGCGAAGGCTTTGGCAAAACTATGGGAATTGATGAAGATTTGGTTATCCCTAATAAAAATCTTTCAATTTATGAAGAAACCGTTGCATGCTGGCGTGGCGAAAAAATGAGTTGGTACAAAGATGAGTTTATAAAAGAAATTTCTGAATTTGATTTTCCAATACATCGTTCATATTATTTACTTTCGCAAGAAGAAAAAGATATTTTATGGTATGGCAAAGGAAAATTTAAAGGACTTTTTTCCTTCTTTAAAATGATTGAAAAAAAGAGCCGGAAAATTCAATACCGAGTTATGCTTTCTCGATACAGAGGAAAAACCGTTTGTTACGAATGTAAAGGAACTCGCCTAAAAAAAGAAGCAAGTTATATTAAAGTAGGAGGCAAATCTATCCACGATTTAGTAAATGTTCCTATAAATGAGCTTATTACATTTTTTAAAAATATAAGTTTAACAAAAGCCCAAAAAGATGCCGGTGAAAGACTTCTTACCGAAATAAGAAACAGATTGCAATATTTATCGGATGTTGGTCTTTCATATTTAACAATGAACAGGCTTTCATCAACACTTTCGGGCGGCGAATCGCAAAGGATAAATTTGGCAAGTTCTTTGGGAAGCAGTTTGGTTGGTTCTCTGTACATTCTTGATGAACCCAGCATTGGTTTGCACCCAAAAGATACCGATTTGCTCATTAAAGTTTTAAAACAACTTAGAGACATTGGAAATACTGTAATTGTGGTTGAACACGATGAAGATATAATAAAAGCATCAGATATAATAATTGATATAGGACCTTTGGCAGGAACTCATGGTGGCGAACTTGTTTACCAAGGAACATACAAGCAATTAATGAAAGCTAAAAGTAAAATAAGTAATTCATTAACAGCTGATTACCTTAACGGAAAAATTAAAGTTCCTGTCCCCAAAAAAAGACGGACTTTAAAATATTTTATTGAAATAAAAGGAGCAACGCATAACAACCTTAAAAATATTGATGCAAAATTCCCCTTAAATGCTATGACTGTTGTAACGGGTGTAAGCGGTTCTGGAAAGTCCTCACTTGTGCGTGATATTTTGTATCCTGCACTTAGCAGAATTGTTAATGACTACGGCAAAAAACCGGGAAGTTTTTCAGAAATTACAGGAGATATTAAGCAAATAAAAGAAATAATTTTTGTTGACCAAAA
>CAMZKV010000007.1 GCA_947311445.1 uncultured Chlorobiota bacterium
AAAAAAATGTGTTATTTAATAAAATTTATTAATTTTGCAATCCGAAAAATTGGTCTCGTAGCTCAGTTGGATAGAGCAACAGCCTTCTAAGCTGTGGGTCCCAGGTTCGAATCCTGGCGGGATCACATTTAAAATTAAAGCCTTACAAAAATGTGAGGCTTTTTTTATTTTCAATATGAAAATATGTTTCTTGAAAATATAAGTTACATTCAATTTTTTAAACTCGCTCTTATATAAAAAAAGCCCCATATATTTTTAATATACAGAGCTTTAAAATTGTATTAGTGACCCCGGCGGGACTCGAACCCACAACCAACAGAGCCGAAATCTGCCATTCTATCCAATTGAACTACGGGGCCAAATTTATGGATGCAAAATTAGAAAACATTTCAACATATTCAAACAAAAATTAATAGCTTTAATAAATCAAAATGTTTTTTACTACTTTTGCAATTCTCTAAAAATTTAGTTTTAATTGTGGTGTTAATTTTAGCAATATTACAATGAAACAATGAAACAATGAAAATATGGAATATAAATTCTCAGAAATTGAAAAGAAACACCAAGAAAATTGGAAAAAATCTAACATTTATAAAGTTACAGAAGACAAATCTAAACAAAAATTCTATGTCTTGGATATGTTTCCATACCCATCAGGTGCAGGGCTACACGTTGGACATCCATTAGGTTATATTGCTTCTGATATTTACAGCCGATATAAAAGACTTAATGGTTTCAATGTTTTGCATCCTATGGGTTTTGATGCATTTGGTTTGCCTGCCGAACAATATGCAGTACAAACAGGGCAACATCCCGCAATTACTACTGAAATAAACTTAAAAAGATATAAAGAGCAACTTTCAAAAATAGGCTTTTCATTCGACTGGACAAGAGAAGTTAGAACCTCTGACCCAAAATATTATAAATGGACACAGTGGGTATTCATAAAAATGTTTAAGCATTGGTTTAATAATGAAACACAAAAAGCAGAGCCAATTGAAAAGTTAATAGAAGAATTCTCAAAAAATGGAAATACAGAAGTTAATGCTGCTTGTTCAGACATCCCAAATTTTTCATCAGCAGTTTGGAATGGACTTGAAGAAGAAGAAAAAGAAGACATTTTAATGAATTACAGACTTGCATACAGAGCTAACACTAAGGTAAATTGGTGCCCTGCATTAGGAACTGTTCTTGCTAATGATGAAGTTAAAGATGGAGTTTCTGAAAGAGGTGGACATCCTGTAATTCAGAAAGATATGATGCAATGGCAATTGAGAGTAACAGCCTATGCTCAGAGATTGCTTTCGGGTTTAGATAAGTTAGATTGGTCAGACTCTTTAAAAGGAATGCAAAAAAATTGGATAGGTCGTTCCGACGGTGCAGAAGTGCTTTTTAACATTAAAGATTCTGATAAACAAATTCAAGTTTTCACAACAAGACCCGATACGCTTTTTGGTGCAACATTTATGGTTCTTGCCCCGGAAAGTGAACTTGTAGATACAGTTACAAGCGTAGAAAAAAGTGAAGATGTAGATGCTTATGTTGAAAAAACTAAAAATAGAACAGAAAGAGAACGCCAAGCAGATGCAAAAAATATTACAGGTGTTTTCTCAGGCTCTTATGCAATAAATCCTTTTACAAAAAAAGAAATTCCAATTTGGATTGCAGACTATGTTTTAGGTGGCTACGGAACAGGTGCAATAATGGCTGTTCCTGCACACGATAGCAGAGATTATGCCTTTGCAAAAGAATACAATATAGAAATTATTCCTGTGGTTGAAGGTGGAAACATTTCAGAAGCATCTTATGATGCAAAGTCTGGAAAATTAATTAACTCCGATTTTTTAAATGGACTCGAAGTTAAAGAAGCTGTTAAAAAAATGATTGATGAAATTGAAAAGCAAAATTTAGGTTACAGAAAAGTGAATTTTAGATTGCGTGATGCAATTTTTAGCAGACAAAGATATTGGGGCGAACCTTTTCCGGTTTATTATGATGGAAATACAGCAAAAACTCTTAAAGAAAATGAACTTCCGCTAAGATTACCAAAAATAGATGATTATAAACCAACAGAAGCAGGCGACCCGCCTTTGGGAAGAGCAAAGGATTGGTTGTATGATGGAAAATATAAATATGAACTAAGCACAATGCCGGGTTTTGCGGGCTCATCTGCCTATTACTTGCGTTATATGGATCCGAAAAATGAAAAAGAATTAGTTTCAAAAGCAGCAAATGAATATTGGCAAGATGTTGACCTTTACATTGGCGGTACAGAACACGCAGTTGGGCATTTAATTTATTCTCGTTTTTGGAATAAATTCTTATTCGATTTAGGATATGTTATAAAAGATGAGCCATTTAAAAAACTTGTAAATCAAGGAATGATACAAGGACGTTCAAATTTTGTTTACAGAGTTAAAGACACAAATAAGTTTGTTTCGTATAATTTAAAAAAGAATTACGAAATAACTGAACTTCATGTTGATGTAAATATTGTACGTAACGATATTTTAGATATAGAAGCATTTAAAAACTGGCTTCCCGAGTTTGCAAATGCAGAATTTATTTTAGAAGAAGACGGTAAATATCATTGCGGAAACGGAATAGAAAAAATGTCAAAATCTAAATTTAATGTTGTAAATCCTGACCTTATAATTGAAGAATACGGAGCAGATACATTAAGATTATATGAAATGTTCCTAGGTCCAATTGAGCAATCAAAACCTTGGAATACAAATGGAATTGAGGGAGTTTCTCGTTTCTTGCAGAAGTTTTGGCGTTTATTTTTTGATAAAGATGGAAATTTTAATCTTTCAGAAAAAAAAGCAACAAAAGAAGAGCAAAAAGTAATTCACACACTTATAAAAAAGATAGGGGAAGATGTTGAAAATTTTTCATTCAACACATCAGTAGCAGCGTTTATGGTATGTGCCAATGATTTATCAAAACTAAAATGCAATAAAAAAGAGGTTTTAACAAACTTTATAATTACACTTTCACCATTTGCACCACATATCGCAGAAGAACTTTGGCAATTGTCTAAAAACGAGGGTAGTGTTGTAAATGCAAAATTTCCTGAATTTAATGAAGATTTTTTAAAAGAAGATACCATTACTTACCCTGTTGCATTTAATGGAAAAACAAAATTTACAATTGATGTTCCTGCCGATTTGAAAAAAGATGAAATTGAAAAACTTGCACTTGCTGATGAAAGAACTAAAAAAAGATTAGAAAGTGCTAATCTAAAAAAAGTAATTGTAGTTCCAGGTAGGATGATAAATATTGTTGTCTAAAGTATTTTTATTAGTAGTCAAATGTAAACTATTGATATATAGCTAGTTAAAAATATTATTAAGTATTATTTAATTTTTTGTTATTTATAAAATAAAAAGCCTTATTTTTGCACACCTTTTAAGAAGAGGGAGATTTTTTATTTTTCTAATAGTAAATTCCAATATATGAGACAGTTAAAGATTACGAAGTCGATTACAAATCGAGAGAGTGCATCACTTGATAAATATTTACAAGAAATTGGAAGATATGACCTTATTAGTGTTGAAGAAGAAGTTGAATTAGCACAAAGAATAAAAAAAGGTGACCAACTTGCAATTGAAAAACTTGCAAGTGCAAATTTACGTTTTGTAGTTTCAGTGGCAAAGCAATACCAAAATCAAGGACTTAGTTTGCCGGATTTAATTAATGAAGGCAACTTAGGATTAATTAAAGCTGCTGAAAAATTTGATGAAACAAGAGGATTCAAATTTATTTCGTATGCTGTTTGGTGGATTCGCCAATCAATCATGCAAGCAATTAATGAACAATCAAGAATTGTTAGATTACCTTTAAATCAAGTTAGTTCATTAAGTAAATACAGAAAAGCTGTTGCTGAATTTGAACAAAAAAACCAAAGAAAACCATCAATTGATGAATTGTCTGAAATTTTAGAAATATCAAAAGCAAAAGTAAAAGCTACAATGAAAGTTTCCGGAAGACATGTTTCTGTTGATGCACCTTTTCAAGAAGGTGAAGACAACAGTCTTTTAGATGTTTTGTCTGATGGAGACTCTCCAATAGCAGATAAAGCTCTAATACATGAGTCCTTAAGAAAAGAAATACACAGAGTTTTTGCAACACTTGATGAAAGAGAAAGTAAAATTTTACAACTTTCTTATGGAATTGGTGTGGAGGAAATGTCATTAGAAGAAATTGGACAACAGTTCGGTTTAACAAGAGAAAGAGTTCGACAAATTAGAGAAAAAGCTATAAAAAGGTTGAGAACCACTTCAAGAAGTAATCCTTTGAAAAAATATCTTGGATAAAGTATAAATATATTACATTTTTTAAAAAAGCTGTCTTAATTAGACAGCTTTTTTTTTAATATTTTGAGGGATAATCAAAAAAGAATTGTCATACTAAAAAACAAGTTTATGGAAATTAATTAATAATTTAATCTATTAAATAAAAGATTTTTAAAACAATAACTATGAAACGAATACTTTTTATCTTAACTTTTCTAATTTTTATCTCAGAACTTATTTTCTCTCAAAAAACAATAACAGGAATTGTAATCGATACCGAAGGGGAATTGTTACCGGGAGTTTCTATAATTGCTAAAGGAACTAAAATACGAACAATAACATTAAGTAATGGAACTTATTCAATTGAGATAACAGAAGATGTGAAATTTCTCATTTTCTCATACATTGGAATGGAAACAATCGAAAAACAAATAAAAGGAAACACGGTAAATGTAATTATGAAGCCAACAATAGATGATTTAGATGAAATTGTTGTTACAGCAATAGGAACTAGTAAAAGAATAAGTTTAAGAGGAATTGCTAGTTATCGGAAAAGCCATTCAAAAATTAGAGGAAAAAAGCCTATTGGTTATGCAACAGAAAGTGTAGAATACGATATAATATCATCAGATGAACTTAGTGATTCAGAAATAACAAATAAAGATATAAAAAGCGGAATGTTAACTGCCGGAGAATTAAATGATTTTGGAAAATGGGAACTATGGAAAGATATTTCTGAAAATCAGTTAAAAACTTACAAATCAACATGGAAAATGAAGCCACAAGAACGTTATTGTGTACAACTTACAAATTATTCAAACAAACCCGTTGTTAATGCAAAAGTATTGCTAAAAACAAAATCGGGAGAAACAATTTGGGCTTCAACAACTGACAATACAGGAAAGGCAGAGCTTTGGGCAAATATATTTGGAGAAAAATATAAGCAAAAAGACCTTTTTATAAAAATTATTAACAATAAAAAGTCCTACAAATTGTTAAAACCTAATAAATTTCAAGAAGGTATTAATTTTATTAGTATTCCGGCAGATTGTAATGTTCCCGAGATTGCCAATATAGCCTTTGTTGTGGATGCTACAGGATCAATGGGAGATGAAATTTCATATTTAAAGGCTGAATTGCAAGATGTTTTAAATAAAATTAAAAAACAGCATAAAAATTTAACTATAAATTCTGCAAGTGTTTTTTATAGAGATAAATCTGATGAGTATTTAGTAAGAAAATCAGATTTTTCGGAAGATGTAAAAACAACAATTGATTTTATAAACAAACAAACTCCTGGTGGAGGAGGGGACTTTCCTGAAGCAGTTGATGCAGGTTTAAATACAGCAATTAATCAACTTTCTTGGAGTGAGAGCGCTCTTGCAAAAGTTGTTTTTTTAATACTTGATGCTCCCCCACACAATGATACTGCTAGTGTGAAAAATATGCAGAAACTTTCAAAAAAAGCCTCTGAGAAAGGTATTAGAATAGTTCCGGTTACAGCGAGTGGGATTAATAAAAGCACAGAATATTTAATGCGTTCAATTGCACTTGCAACAAATGGAACATATGTTTTTTTAACAGATGACAGTGGAATAGGAAACAATCACATAAAACCTACAACAGATGAATTTCAAGTTGAACTTTTAAATGATGTTTTTATCCGTTTAATTAAGCAATACTTAACAATTCCTGATTGCAAAGAAGAAATAGTTTATAACGAAGAAGAAATTCAAGACACTTCATTTATTGCAGATAATAGTCTAATTCAAGATTCCTCAGAAATTGATACAACTAAGAAAACTGATATTATTATAAAACCTGAAATAGGAAAAGTTAAATACTATCCTAATCCAACTTCCAATATTTTGAATATTGAAATAACCGGAGATATGAACGAAATGTTTCTAGCGGATATTTCCGGCAAAATTTTGCAAAAATTTGATATTAAGAACAAGAAAAAATTCAAAATTAGTTTATCAAGATTTCCTGCAGGTATATATTTTATTCAATATCAAAACGGAGAGCGTTGGCAAACCGGAAAAATTATTCATACACATATTATGTAGTAATAATCAATAATAAATTTGTCTAAAAAAACCTGCCAACAAACATATGCAAAAAACTAAATATAATTTTTAAATGCCTTATCTTTGTTTTTTTAAAAGTAATTAGGCTATGGCAAAAATCACAAAAGAAGACGCTTTAAAATACCATTCCGATAAAAGACCCGGAAAAATTGAAGTAGTTCCAACAACACCACATTCGACCCAAAGAGATTTGGCTCTTGCATATTCCCCGGGAGTTGCAGAACCATGTTTAGAAATTGAAAAAAATCCGGAAGATGCATACAAATATACGGCAAAAGGAAATCTTGTCGCAGTTATTTCAAATGGTACAGCTGTTTTAGGTTTAGGAAATCTCGGAGCAGTTGCAGGGAAACCTGTAATGGAAGGAAAAGGTTTGCTTTTTAAAATCTTTTCCGATATTGATGTGTTTGATATTGAGTTAGATACAACAGATATTGATAAGTTTGTTGAAACTGTAAAAATTATGTCTCCCACATTTGGAGGAATTAATCTTGAAGATATTAAATCTCCTGAATGCTTCGAAATTGAAAGAAGATTAAAAGAAGAACTTGATATTCCCGTAATGCACGATGACCAGCATGGAACAGCAATTATTTCAGCAGCAGGAGTCGTAAATGCAGTAACATTTGCAAAAAAGAAGCTAAAAGATATTAAAATGGTTGTTAGTGGAGCAGGGGCATCTGCAATGGCTTGCACAAGATTAATAATGTCTTTGGGGGTTGAGAAAAAAAATGTTGTTATGTGCGACAGCAAAGGTGTTATTAATAATGAAAGAAAAGATATAAATAAATATAAAAAAGATTTTGTAACAAGCAGAAAAATAAAAACTCTAGAGCAAGCAATGAATGGAGCAGACTTGTTTTTAGGACTTTCTGTAAAAGGAATAGTAAACAAGGATATGATTAAATCAATGGCCGAAAATCCAATTGTATTTGCTATGGCAAATCCTGATCCCGAAATTACATATGAAGATGCAAAAGATGCCAGAGAAGATGTTTTAATGGCAACAGGTCGTTCAGATTACCCAAATCAGGTTAATAATGTTCTCGGATTCCCTTTTATTTTCAGAGGAGCATTAGATGTAAGAGCAACATCTATAAATGAAAAAATGAAGATTGCCGCTGTTCACGCAATTGCTGGTTTAGCAAGAGAAGATGTTCCGGAAGAAGTAAGCAATGCTTACAATACAAAGCACCTTGTTTTTGGTAGAGATTATTTTATTCCAAAACCATTAGATCCTAGACTAATAACGAGGGTTTCAATAGCTGTAGCAAAAGCTGCAATGGATTCTGGAGTAGCAAAACAACCTATTGAAGACTTTGAAAAATACCAAGAAGAACTTCTTGAAAGAATTGGCTCAGGAAATAAATTAATCAGACGTATTTTTGTTCAAGCAAAACTAAATCCTAAAAAAGTAATATTTGCAGATGCTGAAAACTACAATGTTCTTAGGGCTGCCGAAGTTGCAATGCACGAAGGTTTTGCAGAGCCTATTTTACTTGGTCAAAAAGAAAAAATATTAAATGTTATTTCAGAATATAAACTAAATGATTTGCTTGAAAGTGCCGTAATTATTGACCCATATTCGCCTGAAGAAAAAAATAGAAGACAGAAATATGCAAAATTCTTTTATGAAAAAAGAAATAGGGAAGGAGTTAGGTTGAGAGATGCAAATTTAAAAATGTTTAATAGAAACTATTTTGGTTCAATGATGGTTGAACATGGAGAAGCCGATGCGTTTATTACAGGTTATGATACTAAATATTCAGAAGCTCTTTCTCCTATTTTAGAAGTAATAAAATGTTCTGATGAAATTGACCATATAGCAGGAATGTATGTTGTGAAAACAAAACAAAAATCATTATTTTTTGCTGATGCTACTGTTAATGAAGACCCTGACTGTAAGGTGCTTATTGATACAACTCTTACTGTTACAAGAACAATAAAATGGTTGGGTGAAGAACCGGTTGTTGCAATGCTTTCCTACTCAAATTTTGGATCTTCAAAAACTCCAAGTCCTAAATTTGTTAAAAAAGCTGTTAAGACTTTACATAAAGAACATCCTGAAATTATGGTTGACGGTGAGATGCAAGCAAATTTTGCATTAAATACAAAATTAAGAGACGAATATTTTCCTTTCTCAAAAATAAAAGGGAAAGATGTAAATACTTTAATATTTCCAAATTTGGCAGCAGGAAATATAGCTTACAAGATGATGCAAGAAATTGGAGAAACCGATGTTTTAGGACCAATTCTATGTGGAACAAAAAGACCCATCCATATTGTTCAGCTTGGCTCATCAGTTACTGAAATAGTTAATATGGTTGCAATTGCAGTTGTAGATTCACAAAATCCTTCAAACAGGTATAGATGATGGTTAAAAATAACTTATAAATAAAATAATAATCATATTTGCAAAGTTTAATTAAATTTTTAATTTTGTTGTTCCATAACAAGTTATAAGCACCTTTGTTAATTGTGAAAATTAATTAAATATCTGATATGAACATCTTAACCTATGAAGAACAAGGGTATTTGCCAGGTATTATACTTGACAAAGAATCTAGAAAGTTTGAAATATTTGGAAAAACTTGCCCTGAGGATGCTATTGAATTTTATAACCCTGTTTTTGAGTGGCTCGATGAATATTCACAAAACCCACTAGAAAAAACTGTTTTTGATTTTAAATTAACTTATTTTAATACAGTTTCATCTAAAATAATAATGATGATAATGATGAGGTTGGAAGAAATTTATGAAGATGGTAATGAGGTGTTAATTAGATGGTTTTATCCTGAAGATGATGAAGATTTAGAAGAAACAGGAGAAGATTTTGAGAGTATGGTGGAAGTCAATTTTGAATTAGTACCATATGAAGAAGATGAAGATGAAGAGTTTGATGATTCAGACGATTTAATAGATTCATTATTATAATTTTTTGTTCTTGTAAAATAAAACAGCTTTCTTTTTGTTTATTAGAAAAGTACATAAGTTAAACAAACTGAAAAAAAAAGCCCTTATATTATTTATCTTATCTGCTAGTATATTTTCTGCAAACTCTCAAATTGTTGAAGTCCCTTATGTTGAATATGTAACAGTAAACCATTTAACAGGAAAACCTGTTATTAAATGGTCTGTAAATAATTCTACCTTAATTTCGGGATATATAATTAAAAGAAAAATATATTCTTGTCCCGGTTATAGCTCAAATTGGCATAATATAAAAATAATTGATAATTCAAGCCAAACAATATATGAAGATAACTCGTTTGTTTGTGAAGCAATGCCCAATATTAGGAAGGAAAAGTATATTATTAGAGCATTCAAAATAACTGGAAACGACACACTTAAAAGCTCTATTAGTGAAATTCATGAAACAATTTTTTTAGAAGCCCAATATGATTTTTGCAAAAAAGCAAACAGGCTTATTTGGAATAATTATTTAGCATGGGAGGGCAATTTTAATTCTTACGAAATATATGCATATGATTTTATTTCAGGATACATTAAAATAGGAAACACTAATTACAATGACACAACATTTATTCATTTAAATGTTGATTATAATAAAAATTATAAATACTATATAAAAGCAATAAAAAATTCCGGAACAGAATCCGTTTCAAATATTCAGACTGTTTTTACGCAAGATATTAATAGACCAAGTTTTTTAAAAACTGACTCACTAATAGTTAATAACAAAATTAATCTTTGGTATAGTGTTGACCCTGATTCAGATACAAAAAGATACATCCTATATAAATCGTCTGATATTAATGAAGTTTATGATTCAATAGCTGGTATTAATAATAAAGATAATTTAATTTCAGCAACTTTTACAGATGATTATAACAAAAAAAGAAACTATTACTATTTATCTGCCATTGATTATTGTGGAGATGAAATAATGAAATCTAATATTGTTAGCAATATTGTTTTGGATGTTAAAAAAGAAGTTGGAAATCAAAAAATAAACAATCTTAAATGGCAAGGAGAATTAAATACTGAATATTTAATTACAAGATGTGAAAAAGATAAAACAAATTGTTCTATAATTAATTCAATATATGGATTATCTTATTCGGACAATATACAAAATGAATTTGAAAATCAGTTTAAGAAAACAACAGAAGGAATATTTTGTTATTATATAGTTTCTGAAAACGAAAACCTAAAAAACCTGTCAAATACAGATTGTGTAATTTATGATGAAACAATTTTTTTAGCAAATGCCTTCAACCCAAATAGTAGAATTGAAGAAAATAGAATTTTTAAACCAAAAATTGCTTTTATTTCCAATTATGAACTGACTATATACGGAAACTTCGGAAATATTATTTTTCAAACAAATAATCCTAATTATGGATGGAACGGAAAACTACTCAGTGGAAAACTTGCCCCAAGAGCTTCTTATCTTTATTTTATAAATTATACAAATTCAAAAGGAAAAAAAATATCAAAAAAAGGATATGTTTCACTTGTTTATTGACTTATTTTAAGGCATAAGCAATCATAATTCCCAAATAATTTCCCAAAGCATAACCGATAATTCCAATAGTGAGTCCGGAAATTATTATTTCCTTGTTTTTTAACTTTGCAGCAACAACAGGGACAAAAGGTGGCGAAAATATTAAAGAAGTCATTGTTATTATAGTTGTGTCAACATCAATTTTAAATATTGCAGAAAATAAAAAAGTTAAAAATGTAATTCCAAAAACTACATATACAACATATAAAAATATTTTCGGTGAAATATTACTTATAGTTGTTAAATCTCCCATTGAAGCAACAACTAAACTAAAAATAAGAATAAAATATATTCCAATATGAAAAGTTTTAGGGATTTTATTTATTCTTGGAACCAATGCAAGTAATATCCCTAAACTTGTAATGGCTAAAATAGCAACAACAGTTGAAAAATCTTTTGGAACTAACATACTTATTCCTCCGCCTGTTGCAACAATGAGAATTGAAAGCCCAATTCCTTTCAGTATATTAGGTGTGTTTTTCTTAGTTAAAATATCATCAAAAGACTCTAATTCAGCAATGATTTTATCTTGTTTTTCATTGTCTGTTTTAAAATTAGATTTGAATTCAGGGAGAAATAGTAAGCCAAATTTTTTAAAAACAGATAATGCTAAAATTATAAAAACCGTACAAACCAGCATATCATATGTGTGAGTAATTATAAAAAGGTCAGAATCTACATTTAAAGCTGTTTTTATTGCTGCCATATTTGGTGTTCCTCCTGTATATACTCCTGTAAGTAAACCTGCAACTTGCCATCCATCTGCAACATCACCCATGAAAATATAAAACCCGGAAACAACAGTTATGATAACAGCAATTGCAACTAATAATCCTGACAACATTGTTTTTCCGGCAATTTTTAACCATTGCCTCACATTTGTTGAAAATAATAAAAGAGGAATGGCTAGTAAAACAGAGATCTCAGAAAATTTTTCTTGAACTTCTTTAACTCCCTCAGGCATAATTCCACTATTCCCAATAACAAGTCCAAAAAAGTAAGCAATTAAAACTGCTCCAATTTTATTCATTGCCGAAAACTTATGTGTAATAAATAAAATAACTGCCGGAAAGAGTAAATAAAAAAGTATTAAGATTATCATATTTTTAATATTTAGATTTACTAATGCTTTAAGAGTTAGCAAAATTCTAGTTCCTACGACTCCTTGAGACTTGCCCGTTCAAAAGTTTTTTCTCTATCAAACAAATATCTGTAAGTAGAAAATTGTCTGTATAAATTTGTTCCTAAATTTTCACAAACTTTTATCATTTTAGGATTAAAATCACCAATCCAAGTTAAAATTGTATCTCTATATTTGTTCATCGGAACAAGCATTTCTCCTGCTAATTTTATCATTGCACCTTCAACTCCCTTTCCATGAAAATCATGGGCAACACCAAAAACCAAACCGTACATCGTGTTTGGAGGATTAATATTTTTCTTCCACAAAAAAATTAACTTGCCAATCAAGTTCATTTTTCCGTTAACATATTTAAAAATCTGATTTAATTCAGGAATATTTACAAACATTCCAATTGGTCTGTTATCATAATATGCGAAAAATATAATATCAGGGTTAATAACTGCTTTCATAGAATTTAAAAGTTTTTCTGCAAAAGAAAGTTCCATTTCTTTGAAGTTGTCTCTTGTATGCCCCCAACCATCATTATAAACATTAATAAAATCCTGTGCAACTTGTTTCAATTTCATCCCTCTAATATTTTTGAACTCAAATTTAGGGTCGTTTCTTAAATCCTTCGATTTATTAACTAAAACATCTGGAATAGGGTCGTTAACTAATCTTTGATACATAAATTGATTGTAAAAAACCTTGAACCCATATGTCTCGAATAGTTTAATATAATATTCCGGATTATAATTCATTGCATAAGTATTTGGGTCTGTGAAGTTCTTCACAAGCAAACCCCAAAATTGATCACGTTCACCAAAGTTTATTGGACCATCCATTGCCTCAACTTTGTTTTTTTGAAACCAAAACTTTGCTGTATCAAATAATAAGTCTGCAGCTTCCTGATTGTTAATACATTCAAAATAGCCAATTCCTCCGGTTAATTGTTTGTATTTTTTTGAATATTTAGGATGAAGCCATGCAGCAATTCTACCAACTAATTTCTCAGAGTTGTCATATAAAACCCATCGTTTTGCATTTAATCCGTCAAAATTATTATTAAATTTTCTATGAAATTTTTTTTCAATATCACTTTCGATGTGAGGAATCCAATTTGAATCATCTTTATATATAATTTTTGGAACTTTGTGAAACTCTTTTATTGAGAAATTATCAGAAACTTCTTTTATTTTCATATTTACAATTATAATAACTTTGTTGAATACTACCAAAAAATGTTATAAAACCATAAAGGAAACTCAAACTTCGTTAGTTTTGTTAGAAGTATTAAATATCTTGAATCCTTAAACGTTAGATAAGACAAATAGTAATACTTTTATTAAATAAAAACATCTAAATTTTACCAATAATTAAGTTAAATTTATTACTTTTGAAAACTCTTAAAAAATAAAGTAAAAGTAATATCTAATTTAAAAATGTTAAAAAAATATATAAATTATGGCAAAAATTAAAGGAGCAATAGTAGTTGATACAGAACGTTGCAAGGGATGTAATCTTTGCGTTGTTGCTTGTCCTACAGATGTTATTGCCTTAAACAAATTAGTAAATGGAAAAGGATTTAATCCTGCATTTCCTGAAAATCATGGAGCATGTATTGCTTGCATGAGTTGTTCATTGGTTTGTCCCGATATGTGCATAACAGTGTACAGATACAAACCTCAAAAAGAAACAGTTTAACTAAATTTAAACAGAGAATGGAAGAAATAAAATTAATGAAAGGTAATGAAGCATTTGCCGAAGCAGTTATAAGAGAAGGAGTTGATGCTTATTTTGGTTATCCTATTACTCCTCAATCAGAAGTTATTGAATATCTAATGCTTGAAGAACCATATAAAAGAACAGGAATGGTTGTGCTTCAAGCAGAAAGTGAAATTGGTGCAATCCATATGGTTTATGGTGCAGCTGGTGCTGGAAAAAAAGCAGTAACTTCATCGTCAAGCCCCGGTATTAGTCTTAAACAAGAAGGAATATCATATATGGCAGGTTCAGAATTGCCATGTGTAATGCTAAATGTTGTAAGAGGTGGCCCCGGATTAGGAACTATACAGCCTTCTCAAGCAGATTATTTTCAAACTGTAAAAGGTGGCGGACATGGAGATTATAAATTAATTGTACTTGCTCCTGCATCAGTTCAAGAAATGGCTGATTTTGTAGAAGACGGTTTTAAAATGGCATTCAAATACAGAACACCTGTAATGTTACTTTCAGACGGATTAATTGGACAAATGATGGAAAAGGTTCAACTTAAACCTCAAAAAGCAAGATTGTCAAACGAAGAAATTAGAGAAAAATACGGCTCTTGGGCAACAATTGGTCATAAACCGGAAGAACGAACAATTATAACTTCATTAGAATTAAAATCTGAAAGACAAGAAAAACACAATCATAAATTACAAGCAAAATACAGAGAAATTGAAAAGAAAGAAGTAAGACTTGAAAAATTTAATTGTGAAAATGCTGATTATCTATTGGTTGCATATGGTTCGAGTGCAAGAATTTGCCAAAAAACAATTCAGTTAGGTAAAGAAAAAGGAATAAACATCGGTTTAATAAGACCTATTACACTTTGGCCTTTTCCATCAGATGAAATCAATAAAGCTGCTGATAAAGTAAAAGGTGTTTTGTCAGTTGAATTAAGTGCAGGACAAATGGTTGATGATGTAAGATTAGCCGTTAACGGAAAAGTTCCTGTTGAGCATTATGGACGGTTTGGAGGAATGATACATTCTCCTGATGAAGTACTTGAAGCATTAGAGAAAAATTTTATTAAATAACATTGTTAAATATTGTTACATTTTTTAATGTTTTTGTAATTTTAACAATGCAATAATTTTAACAATGCAACAATTTAACAGTGCAACAATTTAACAATAAAAATTATGTCAGAAAATATAACACCCGAAGAAATAATAAAAAAAGGAACATTAGTTTTTGAGAAAACAAAGTTAATGACCGATGCACACTTATCTTATTGCCCAGGCTGTGGACATGGTGTAGCACACAGAATTACTATGGAAGTTCTTGAAGAAATGGGAGTAGGCGACCAAGCCATTGGAATTGCTCCTGTAGGATGTTCAGTTTTAGCATATGATTTTATGAATATTGATATGCAACAAGCTGCACATGGAAGAGCTCCTGCCGTAGCAACAGGAATAAAAAGATTATATCCTGAAAAATATGTTTTTACTTACCAAGGCGATGGCGATTTAGCTGCAATTGGAACAAATGAAACAATTCACGCATGCAACAGAGGAGAAAATATTGTAATAATTTTCGTAAATAACGGTATTTACGGAATGACAGGTGGACAAATGGCACCAACAACTCTTGAAGGGATGGTTTCATCAACTTCACCTTATGGTAGAGATTTGGGAATGACTGGTCATCCTATAAAAATAACAGAAATGTTAGCAATGTTGCCGGGAGTTTGCTATGCAACTCGTCATGCGGTTCATAAACCTGGTTTAGTTAGAAAAACTAAAAAAGCAATTAAAAAAGCATTTGAAAACCAAAGAGATAAAAAAGGAACATCAATTATAGAAATAGTTTCAAATTGTAACTCGGGTTGGAAAATGACTCCTGTTAAATCTAATGAATGGTTAGAAGAAAATATGCTTCCTGTATTTCCGCTTGGAGATATAAAAGGATAGTAATACTTCAAATCAGAATTACAAATCTCAAATTTAAAAAAAATGACAGAAGAAATAATTATAGCAGGTTTTGGAGGGCAAGGTGTTCTTTCAATGGGGAAAATACTTGCCT
This sequence comes from uncultured Chlorobiota bacterium, assembly GCA_947311445.1. GTDB lineage: Bacteria > Bacteroidota > Bacteroidia > Bacteroidales > JAADGE01 > JAADGE01. The sequence continues at coordinate 15,829 of CAMZKV010000007.1, forward strand.
ATTCAGGAATTATGCAAGATCAAGAAGTAAGTTGGATGCCATCTTATGGACCCGAAATGAGGGGAGGAACTGCTAATGTAACAGTAATATTAAGCGATGAGAAAATAAGTTCTCCGGTATTAAGAAATTTTGATACAGCAATAGTTTTAAATCAGCCTTCAATGAATAAATTTGAAGAAACTGTTAAACCCGGAGGGATTTTATTATATGATCCAAATGGAATTCTCCATCCTCCAACAAGAAAAGATATAAGAATATATAAAATTGAAGGAGCATTAGAAGCATCAAGAATGAAAAGTTCTAAAACTTTTAATATGATTGTTTTAGGAGCATATTTAAAAATTAATCCTGTTGTTAAAATGGAGAATGTACTCAAAGGTCTGAAAAAATCATTGCCTGAAAGACATCATCACCTAATTCCACTTAATGAAGAAGCAATTAAGGTTGGATTAGAAAAAGTTGAAAAAGTTTCATAATTTAAAATTATATAGACCTGCAATTTGCGGGTCTTTTTATCAAACCAAAATTGCATTTTCTTAAATTTTATTATAAATTTTAGCAAAAATATATATCTTTAACAAAATTTTAAACACATTTTATCATGATGTTCGGATATATCATCTTCGGTGCCATAGCTTTACTTGGAGGGCTTGTTCAAAGAAAACTGAAAAGTAAGTTTAAAAAATACTCACAAATTGCATTACAAAATGGATTGTCGGGAAAAGAAATTGCAGAAAAAATGTTAGCTGACCATGGAATAACAGATGTTCAAGTTATTTCTGTACGAGGGAAATTAACAGACCATTACAATCCTAAAAATAAAACTGTAAATTTAAGTGAAGTTGTTTTTCATCAAAGAAATGCTTCTGCGGCAGCTGTTGCAGCACATGAGTGCGGACATGCAATACAACACGCAACTGCATATTCTTGGTTGCAGTTTCGTTCCAAAATGGTTCCTACCGTTAATGTAACAGGAAGATTGGCACAATTTATAATCATGGGAGGAATTCTTGCAATTAATGTTTTTCCTCAATTATTATTGCTTGGAATTGCATTCTTTGCTGTATCAGTTGTGTTCACTTTTGTTACACTACCGGTTGAGTATGATGCAAGCAAAAGAGCTTTAGCATGGTTGGAAAATGAAAGGATGCTAACTCCACAAGAACATGATGGGGCAGAAGATGCACTTAAATGGGCAGCTAGAACCTATGTTGTTGCAGCACTAGGTGCTTTAACTACATTACTTTATTATGTTATGATTTTTCTGAGAAGAAGATAGTTGCTGATATTATTTTAAAACATTCTAATGTGTTCATTATCAGTTTATTATAAATATTATTTTCAATATAACTATTGAGCATATAATTTAAAAACTTATTTATTTATTTAAAATGATATATTTTTTTGTAAAGAATAAAAAAATAATAACTTTGCAATCCGAAAAATAATAAGAATAAAAACAAAAAAATCCTTAAAGGATATTAAAAATAAAGAAAGATGAAAAGAACGTTTCAACCTTCAAAAAGAAAAAGAAAGAATAAATTAGGATTCAGAGAAAGAATGGCAACCGTTAGTGGAAGAAATATTTTGAAAAGAAGACGCAGAAAAGGGAGATCTAAATTATCAGTTTCAGATGAATTGCGTTATAAATCATAATTTTATTTTAATTTAGAAAGTAAAATACTAATATTATACACCCTCGATTTTGTCAATCGAGGGTTTTTTGTTTAGCATTATAAAAAAAAGATGAATAAAATTGATATATTTATAAAAAATAGCAATTTGAGTAATGAATTGTTGAAAATTGCAAGAAAAGTTAAAAATAATGAAAGGATTTCAGAAGAGGAAGGACTTTTTTTATATGAAAACGCAGAACTTTCATTTCTTGGAGTATTATCCAACTATTTGAGAGAAAAAGCACACGGAGATATTACGTATTTTAATAAGAATTTTCATATTGAACCAACAAATATTTGTATTTATAGTTGCAAATTTTGCTCTTATGTTAGGAAAATAAATCAAGAAGGAGCATGGGAGTTTAATATTGAAGATATACTGGAAACTGTTAAATCATATAAAAATAAGGATGTTACAGAAGTTCATATTGTAGGAGGAGTTCATCCTAACAGAGATTTGCATTATTATGGTAAAATGATACAAAAGATTAAAAGTATTATACCAGAAATTAAGATAAAAGCATTTACGGCAGTTGAGCTTGAGTTTATGATTAAAAAAGCAAAAATGCCATTAGTTGAAGGCTTAAAAAAATTAAAAGAATATGGTTTAGATTCTATTCCCGGTGGAGGAGCGGAAATTTTTCATAATGATATAAGAAAAGAACTTTGCGATGAAAAAGCTAGTTCAGAAATGTGGCTTAAGATTCATGAAGCTGCACATAAAGTTGGGCTTCCCTCTAATGCTACGATTTTATATGGTCATATTGAAAAGTATTCTCACAGAATTCATCATCTTTCAAAATTAAGAGATTTACAAGATAAAACAGGAGGCTTTAAAACTTTTATTCCTTTAAAATTCAGAAAAGAAAACAATAGTCTTTCTCATGTTGGAGAAGTTTCCTCAATAGAAGATTTAAAGAATTTTGCAGTATCTCGTATTTTTCTTGATAATTTTCCTCACATAAAAGCATACTGGCCAATGTTAGGAAGAAATATTACCCAACTATCTCTATCATATGGTGTTGATGATGTTGATGGAACTATTGATGACAGTACAAAAATTTATTCTATGGCAGGAGCAGAAGACAAAAACCCGAAGATGTCAACACAAGATTTGGTGCATCTTATTAAAAAAGTAAGAAGAATTCCTGCCGAAAGAGATACTCTTTATAACATTATAAAAAAATATGATTAATTAGTGCTTAATCTTCAAGCAATAATTTTTATATTTGGCAATCTGATAAACCTTTTTAATATTTTGTTTTGACTTTAAATGTCCTTTTTAAAAATATAGGAATTTTTGCTTTTGTATTTTTTTTACAAGTGCTTTTGCTAAATAATATCCATTTTACTGAACTGGGAGTAACACCCTATTTTTATATTATTTTTATATTATTACTTCCCTTTGATACTCCCAAATGGTCTCTTTTATTATCTGCATTTTTTTTAGGACTTTTTGTTGATATGTTTGAAGACACTGGGGGAGTTCATGCCTCAGCAACTGTTTTTGTTGCTTTTGTAAGACCTTTTTTGTTGAAAGTTTTAAGTGGTAGAGATGGATATTCACTGGAAAGTTTGCCTAGAATCTCTTGGTACGGATTTTTATGGTTTCTGAAATTTACACTTATTTCTGTTCTAATCCATAATTTTGTGTATTTCTTAGTTTTAGAATTTAGTTTTGCAAATTTCTCAATATTATTAGCAAAAATTTTTTTAACAAGTGTTCTTTCGGTAGTTTTAATAATTATAAGCCAATATTTAATATTTCAAAAATAATTGAAAACAAAGATCTTTATAGTAAGCTCAATATTTACAATAAGTGCAGTTATTTTTATTGTAAAACTCTTTTTTTTGCAGGTTATTGATACGTCTTATAAACTTTCTGCTGAAAATAATGCTCTTAGGCATATTACCAAATATCCCGTAAGAGGAAAAATTTTTGACCGAAATGGAAAAGTTTTAGTAAGTAATAAAGCATATTATGATTTGAAAGTTGTTCCAAGAAGTCTTTCTGAGTTTGATACAGTTGAGTTTTGTAAATTAATTAATATTTCTAAGGAAGATTTAATTAAAAAGATTAGAAGAAAAAGACATTCTTATCAAGCTATCATAATCAAAAAACAAATTGAAGATATTGAATTTGCCTATATTCAAGAACAACTTTTTAAGTTCCCAAATTTTTATATTGAAAAAAGAACCTTAAGAGATTATAATGAATTAACAGCCGCACAACTTCTTGGATATTCGGCAGAAGTGAGTGGTGAAGATCTAAAAAGAGATGATTATTATAAACCCGGCGATTTTATTGGGAAAAGTGGTATTGAGAAAAAGTATGAAACTTATTTGAGAGGGGAAAAAGGAGAAAAGATATTTGTTGTTAATGTTCATGGAAGTGTTCAAGGGATATATAAAAATGGAAAATACGACAAAGAAGCAGTTGCAGGAAAAGATTTAATTTCAACAATTGATGTGGAATTACAAAAATATGGAGAATTATTAATGCAAAATAAAATAGGGAGTATTGTAGTAATTGAACCTGCTACGGGGGAGATACTAGCAATGGTTTCAAGTCCGACATACAACCCTGATTTATTTGTTGGAAAAAAATTATCTAAAAATTACAGAAGAGTTGAAAAACAAAAAGGTAAACCGTTGTTTGATAGGGCATTGCGTTCTATGTATCCGCCAGGTTCAACTTTTAAACTAGTAAATGCCTTAATTGGTTTAGAAGAAAAAGTAATAAACAAAAGAACAGTTTTTATTACAGACGGCTATGATGCCGGTACTCATATTGTAGGAGACCATATTAGTGGACTTGTTACATTTCAAAAATCAATTCAGTTTTCAAGTAACGCATACTATTGTCATGTTTTTAAAAGAATTATTTCTAATAAAAAATATCCTGATTATGCAAGTGCGTATGAAGAATGGAAAAAATATGTACAATCCTTTGGTCTTGGTATTAGTCTTAATACAGACTTAAATTTTGAGAAAAAAGGTATTTTGTATTCTTCAACATATTTTGACAGATATTATGGAAAAAGACATTGGAATTATAACACAATTATTTCTTTGGCAATAGGGCAGGGTGAACTTGGATTTACACCGCTACAATCTGCAAATATGATTTCTGCAATAGCAAATAGAGGATACTATATTACTCCTCATGTAATTAAAAAAATTGTAGGAGATACAATAGCAAAAAAGTTTACAGAAAAACATTTTACCAAAGTAAAACCAGAGTATTTTGAACCTGTTATTGATGCAGCAGAGCTTGTTGTTTCAGCAGGAACAGGATTTTCTGCATATTTGCCAGGATTAGATATTTGCGGCAAAACCGGAACTGCTCAAAATCCACATGGAATTGATCATTCAATTTTTGTTGCTTTTGCTCCTAAAAAGAATCCTAAAATTGCTATTTCTGTTTATGTTGAAAATGCAGGGTATGGTTCTACATGGGCAGCACCAATTACAGGGCTAATGATTGAGAAGTATTTGACAAATAAAATAACTAAAACTTGGCAAGAAAAGAGAATAATTAAAGCAGATTTTATTAATAAGAAATAAAAGAAATTGTTAACTTAAAATATGTCAGACAAAATATCAAAAAATAAAATTGATTTAATAAGTATAGGAATTTATCTGTTACTTGTTGTTTTGGGGTGGATGAATATCTATTCTTCGGCTTATGATGGCTCATCTTTTGAATTTGGTTCTAGATATGGTAAACAAATGATAATGATTGCGATGACTTTTGTTATTCTTCTAATTTTGTTGTTTGTGGATGTGAATATTATTTTTTCTGCATCTTATTTTGTTTATGGGTTTGTTTTACTTGCACTCATTGCAGTTTTGTTTTTAGGCGATAAAACTGGTGGTTCAAGATCTTGGTTTGAAATTGGAAGTTTTAAACTTCAACCGGCTGAGTTTGCAAAATTAGCAACTGCACTTGCATTGTCGCGATTTCTTGGAAAAGAAAATTCTAATTTTACGTTTGATATTAAAAGTTTTGTTTCTGTTTTAGGGATAGTTTTTTTTCCTGCTTTTTTGATTCTTCTTCAAGGTGATCTTGGTTCTGCAATGGTTTTTTCATCTTTTATTTTTGTTTTGTACAGACAAGGTCTCTCTTTTTATTGGTTTCCAATAATTCTAATTGGAATTTTAGTTTTTGTATCCTTTTTCTTTATTAATATCTCATTAATTTTTATTTCTCTAATTATTATAGGGCTAATATCATACAGATATATTACAGGAAATTTAAAGGATACAATTTTTGGAGCCGCCCTTCTTGTTATAATGATATTGATAGGCTTAGCAATAATTATTTTTTTTAGAGCTAATATAAAAGTAAATATTATTATTACAGTTTCAGTTTTTATTGTTTCTTTAATTGTTGTCGTAAAATCTTTTAAAGAAATGATTTTAAAATCATTAATTGTACCTGTTTTATTGTTATTTTATATAGGATCTTTATACTCTACCGGTTATATTTTTGAAAATATTTTAAAAAGTCATCATAGAGCAAGAATAAATGTTTTGTTTGGTTTAGAAAAAGATTTAACAGATATTGGATATAATGTTCATCAATCTAAAATAGCAATTGGGTCAGGAGGGTTATCAGGAAAAGGATATTTTAAAGGTACTCAAACTAAATATGATTTTGTTCCTGAACAAGATACCGATTTTATTTTTTGCACTGTAGGAGAAGAGTGGGGTTTTGTAGGAACAGCATTTGTAATAACTATTTTTACTGTTTTATTGCTTCGTATTTTGTTCCTTGCAGAAAGGCAAAGATCTGTGTATAGTAGGGTTTTTGGATATTCTCTTGCAGGTGTATTGTTTTTTCATTATTCCGTTAATATTGCAATGACTATTGGGCTGTTTCCAGTTATTGGTATTCCTTTACCTTTTTTTAGCTATGGAGGGTCTTCCTTGTTTGCATTTTCCGTATTGCTTTTTGTTTTTTTAAAACTTGATACTCAGCATAATACATTATATATATAAAAAGGAAAAAAATGTCATTTAAACATACTTTTCCCTCTTTAATTTTAGTCTATAATTGAAGAGTATTTTTATTCTTCCATTTCAATCATATTGAACGGTATTTTTAAAATAGATTGATAATCTTCTCCTGCTTCGAGCATATCTTCGTCATCTTCTTCATAATGCCAATTTATTATAACATTTTCATTCTCTTTGTGAATTGTTTCTAGTTTTTTGAAAACATCAAGAATACATTTAGAAGAACTTGTGTTAAAATATTCAAGTTTTATATTTACTTCTGTTTTTTCTTTTGGGTTTTTTCCGTATTCTTCTAGCCAATCAACCAAAGGTTTGTAAAATTCTATTGAATTCTCGGGTATTGATTTTCCTTCAATTTGAATAACTCCTGTTTCTGCATTAAAAATAATGTCTGGTGTTTTACGTGTTTTTTCAATTTTTATAGACTCCATAGTTGTGTATATTGTTTTTCTTATTTTACAAATTTAAAAATGTTAATCTTAAATTGCAATTCTTAAGCTAAAAAAAATGTAATCTTTATTAAAATAATAAAAATCATAGCCAATATTATTGCCTGTTCGCTTAATTAAATCTATTATTCCAAGACCTCCGCCTCCTTTGTTAGAAAATTCTTCGTTATTTAAAATTAAACGATACAACGATTTAACTTCTTCTTTAGACAAAAAATTTAATTGGTCAATTCGTTCTTTTAATAATCTTGTATTTGTTTTTCTAATAAAATTTCCTGTAATAATTAGATATTTTTCATCTTTCAAATGCTCTAAAAGAAAAGCGATATTATTTTTTGGTATTTCTGAATTAAAATGCTTGTCTTTTGATATGTCTGCATGATGATATAAATTTTGCAAAGTTTCAATAGCAACATTATATATCTTTTTTATTATCCTTCTTTTCTCTTCCTTTTTTGACAAAACATCATCAATATTGTCTAATATTTGGTTGACTTCTTTCTCAGAAATCTTTCCCATATAAGATAATAGTGTATTTTCGTTTTTGTTTTTGTTATACCACTTTTCAAGTTCAAAAGCCATAAAAGAAGGTGTTTTCTTAAAGATTTTTCAAATATATAAAAAAAAAGATAATTATTAAATATTTTTTATTTCAAAATAAATTGTTTTTCTCCAATTGGGTTTCCATCCATGAAAATATCCACATCATATTTTCCTTCTGATTGTTCAGCATTTGCTGTCCAGAAAACGCAAACATTTGTTTTGTTTCCTTCGTATGTTAATTCTCTTTTTGATGAGTAAGCAATTTCTTTATTTTTGTATTTAAACATTCCGGATTCATCACTCATTAATATTATACCATCAGGTGCTGCAATTCTAATATATGCGTATCTTGTTCCTTTTTTTGCTAATACATTATCGTCTATTGTAAAACAGATTTTAACTTTCTTTAATTTTTTTGCTTTGCTGGTTTTCTTATCTCTTTTGTTTAGTATTAAAATAGAAATATTCTCTGCTTTTAAAACTTTTGCAATTTTAATTTGATTAGATAGGCTGTCTTTTACAATGTTTAATAAATCTGTTTTTGCAATCACACTGTCATAATTTTGTTTTATTTCTATATTTTCAGAATGTAATTTTTTGTTCTCAATGTTTAATTTATCAATTTGTTTCACAAAATCTTTCATTATAGATTTCAAAGTTTCAGTTTCGTCTTTAAGTTGCTTTATTTTTGCATAATTTGTTTTTTTAACTCCCCTTAGTTGTCTTAATGCTTCGCTAATTTTCTCTTTTTCAATTTCTAACTTTTGGTTTAGTTCTTTATTGTCGGTTTTTAGTCCATCGTATTGAACTTGCATTGCCACAAGTTCCTCTTCGATAAGAGCCTTTTCACTTTTTACCTGAACTAGCTCTGTGCTTGTTTCTTTAATAATTTCTTCTTGTTGAAATTTATCCCATACCAACCAGCCAATTACTATTGCTTCTAGAATTACTATGAATAATGTTACTTTTGAAATTGTGTTCATATTTACGTTTTTTGGGTTTTTTTATGTCAATTATTGCTGTTTTTTATTTACCGCATTTTTTTAAGTAATAATAAAATATATGTTAAATTATTATTTTAACTCATTAAGATACATTTGTATTGTGTTATGTAAACCAAAATATAATGCATCTGAAATAAGAGCATGACCAATTGAAACTTCTTTTAAATTTTGAATATTTTTATTGAAATATTTTAAGTTGTCAAGATCCAAATCATGTCCTGCATTTATTTCTAATCCTATTTTAGAAGCTAGCTTTGCTGCTTTTGAAAAAGGTAGAATGGCATTTTCTTTATTCTTAAAGAAATTTTCAGCATATGGTTCAGTATATAATTCAATTCTATCTGTTCCAATATCTTTTGCATTTTCAATTAGATTAATATTAGTTTCAATAAAAATTGATGTTCTTATACTAGCATTTTTAAATTCAGAAATAATTTCTTTTAAAAAACTCTTGTTATTAATGGTGTCCCAACCTGCATTTGAAGTTAAAACGTCCGGAGAATCAGGAACCAAGGTAACTTGTTCTGGTTTAATTTCTAAAACCAAGTCAATAAATCGTTTATTTGGATAGCCTTCAATATTAAATTCAGTTTTTACAACTTCTTTTAATTTATATACATCATCATATCTTATGTGTCTTTCATCTGGTCTTGGATGTACTGTAATTCCTTGTGCTCCAAACTTTTCGCAATCTATTGCAGCTTTTATTAAATCAGGATTATTCCCTCCCCTTGCATTTCTAATTGTTGCAATTTTATTAATATTTACACTTAATCGTGTCATTTTGTTTTGTTCAGAAATAATTTAATAATAATTTTGATGTTTATATAAAATACAAAAGTACTATTTTTTTAATTTAAATATAAAAGTACTTACATGAATTTTCAATATGCAATTATATTTACTATTTGGAATAGTAAGATTTAGTATTTTGATAGTTTATAAAATAATTAAAAATGCAAGCAAAAAACTTAATATCTGATATATTTCCTTCAATATACATTAACGAAACCGGCAAACAAGCTATTTCTAAAATGGATATTTTTAAAGTTTCTCACATACCTTTGATTAATAATGGAAATGAATATTTTGGACTTCTATCTGAAAATGAAATTTTTGATTTTGATTTAATGGAGAAATCATTTGAAACTTATAAAAAAGTTTTGATTAGACCATTTGTATATGAAAATCAGCATGCTTTTGATATTATAAAAATTCTTTCTAAACTAAACGTGTCGGTTGTTCCTGTTTTAAACAGAAACGAAAAGTATGTTGGTGCAGTTTGCATACATGATATTATTAACTATATCGGAAGAATTACTTCTTCAGAAAATACAGGTACTGTTTTTGTTCTTAAAATGAGTATTCAAGATTATTCTCTTTCTCAAATTTCTCAAATAATTGAAGGTAATAATGCAAAAATTTTAAATTTATATACTACAACTTATAAAGACTCTACAAGACTTGATGTTACAATAAAAATTAATTTGAATGATTTTTCTGCAATTGAGCAAACATTTGAAAGGTATAATTATAAAATTACTTATTCAAATTCCGGTAGTACTGAGCTTGACGAGCTCCTTGAAGAAAGATATGAAGAGTTTATGAATTATTTGAATGTATAAAAATGCCTAAAATATCTTCTATATATATATATATACTTATTACCCTAATTGCCTCATTGTTCTTTATCCCTTTTTTAGGAAATGTGCATCTTTTTGATTGGGATGAAATAAATTTTGCAGAATCTGCAAGAGAAATGATTGTAAGCGGAGATTATTTGAATGTTCAAATTAATTATGAGTTTTTCTGGGAAAAACCTCCTCTTTTTATTTGGATGCAAGTAGTTTCAATGAAAATTTTTGGAGTAAATGAATTTGCAGCTCGTTTTCCTAATGCTTTAGCCGGAATAATTACTTTGTTGCTTCTTTTTAATATTGGGAAAAAGTATTTTGATGATAAGTTTGGAATTATATGGGTTTTTGCATATGTTGGTTCTGTACTTTCTCATTTTTATTTCAAATCAGGTATTATTGACCCTTGGTTCAATTTATTTATTTTTCTTGGAATATATTTCTTTATGAAATATATCTCGGATGATATAGCAAGAAGAAAGTTTGTTGTTTTGTCTGCTGTTTTTATTGGTCTTGCAACTTTAACAAAAGGACCGGTTGCCCTGCTTATTTTTTTGCTGACAGAATTTGTGTTTCTTATTTCAAAAAGGTTTAAAATTCGTTTGAAATTTGTGGATATTTTAATATTTTCATTAGTTTTTATTTTTATTGGAGGTTTTTGGTTTATTCTTCAGATTTTAAGTGGAAATTATACAATACTTTATGATTTTGTTATTTATCAAATTCGCCTTTTTGAAACCAAAGATGCAGGACATGGTGGTTTTCCTGCATACCATTTTGTAATATTATTTTTTGGGGTTTTTCCTGCATCAATTTTTGCATTAAAATCGTTCTTTAACGATAAATCGGAACAAGTTAAACAGAAAGTTTTTAAAAAAACTATGATGATTTTGTTTTGGGTAGTTTTAATTTTGTTTAGTATTGTGAAAACAAAAATTGTTCATTATTCTTCTCTTGCATATTTCCCACTAACTTTTTTAGCAGCATATTCTATATATAAAACAGAAATAAAAGATTTTAAACAATCTAAAATTATTTCTGCAATATTAATTTTTGTAGCAATTATTTTTGGTTTTGCTATTGCAATTATACAATATATTGGTCAAAATCATTTAAAAATAATATCATCGGGAATTATTAATGATGAGTTTACAAACGGCAATTTACAGGCAACAACTTCATGGACAGGATTTGAGTTTTTGTTGGGAGTATTTTTAATCTCAGGGATTGTTTTTGCTTTAATTTATTTCAAAAATAGATATTTTATTAAAGTTATTTTAATATTCTCTATTGTTGCGGTTTTTACAAATTTAGCAATTTTAATTATAGTTCCAGAAGTTGAGAAAATATCTCAAAAATCTGTTATTGAGTTTTATGAAGAACACCAAAATGAAGATGCGTATTTTATAACTTACGGAATGAAATCGTATGCCCAATATTTCTATACAAAGAGTAAACTACCAAAGAAAACTGATATTAAAGATGAAGAATTACTTTTAAATGGAAAAATAAACAAGACTGTTTATGTAACTTGTAGAAATAATAAAGATGAATATTTTGCAGAGTCTTATCCGAAGTTTAAAAAAATGTACGAAAAAAACGGTTATGTTTTTTGGAAAAGAAGCCCCTAAGTTGAAAGTTTAAAATTAAAAGTGTAATAGATTAATTGTTTTTCAAATATTTGTTTTCTAAATCATAGACTATTTTTTTTACTTCTGCTGCCCATTCTAAATGTGTTTTAGAATCATCAAAAGTTGAATATGGAATAGGTTTTCCGTAAACAATTGGGATTGTTGCATTACGTTTCTTAAAAACTTCGCCGGGGAGCAAAAAGAATTCTAAATTAGCCTTAATGCCTAAAAAAGTTCTAATTTTTGCCAATCTATAAAATTTTTTGGAATTTCTCCCACCAACAAATATAGGAATAATATCTTTTTTGTGTTCAATTGCATTTCTGATAAAACTTCTATGCCAAAACCCGTCGTCTAATTTGTTTTTTACCATTCGTGCAACTTTACCTGCTGGAAAAATAAGTATGTGTGAACCTTCTTTTTCAAGATGTTCTTCAATTGCATCTTTTTTATGCTTCTCGTTTTTTTCAATAACACTAACAGGCAAGAAAATTTCTTTTACATTTTCTATATGCAAAAACATTTCATTGGCAATTAATTTTATGTTCTTAAATTTTTCTTGAATTTTAGAGTACACAACTCCAAAGTCAATTCCTCCCATTGAATGGTTGCTTGCAAAAATAAAACTTCCTTTTTCAGGAAGAAAATCTTCATTAAAAGCTATAATTTTCACATTCAAATGTCTTAAAACTCCATTTACAAAATCTGCTCCGTATAGATTTTTATTTTTTTTAAGGATAATATTCGTCTCTGTTTGATGAAAAGATTTTTTTAAAAAGCGAATTATAAACTTTGGAAAATTTCTAACAGTCTTATTCTTTTGATTTCGAATAATTTTTTCAATATCTAATTGTTGAGCCTCTTTTTTTATGTTGTTTTTATTTAAAATATCTTTCATTTTAATTTTTTTATGCTTCCCAATTTATTCCTAAAAAAGTAACATCATCAATTTGTTCTTGTTCTTGTTGCCAGTTATTAAAATAATCTCTGAATATTACTTCTTGATCTTTAAAAGATAATGAGCTATTTTCTGTAATAATATTTTTAAATTGTTTTTTACCTATCTTCTTCCCTTCTGGGTTTATTTGGTCGTAATATCCATCAGAGAAAAGATATATTTTGTCATTTTTTTGAAGCTGAATTTCTATGGTTTGAAAATTAGTTTCATTATAATGAAAACCTATAGGGTTTCTACTGGCTTTATATTCAATTAATTCGTTATTGCGAATAATTATTAAAGGATGATAAGCTCCGGAATATTTCATGATGTTTGTTTTAGAATCTACATTGCAAAGAGAAATATTAAAGCCGTCAGGATTGTTGCTTCCAAATGTTTTGTATGTTTTTTTAAAGCGTTGCCGTATTAAATCTAATGTTTTTCCTGTGTTTTCTGCATTTCCTGTTTTTGCAATTTCATGAAGATATGTAATGGCAATCATACTAAGGAAGCCTCCAGAAATCCCATGCCCTGTGCAATCACCAACCGCAAATATTATTTGGTTTTTTACTTTATTTACATAGTAAAAATCTCCTCCAACCGAGAATTTTTGTTCAAATATTAGAAAATAGTTATTGAAAAGTTTGTCAATTAATTCTATCTTCGATAAAAGTGCATCTTGTATTTTTTTTGCATACCTAAGATTGTCTAATATGTCTTTATGTGCAGAAGCAATTTTTTTATTGCTTTCTTCCAATTCCAATTCTGTTTGCTTTCTTCGTGTAATGTCTCTTGAAATTCCTCCTATTGCAATAGCCTTGTTGTTTTTATCATAAATAAGATAAGCCATAACTTCCGCAATAATTATATGCCCGTCTTTATGTATATATTCAATTTCGGTTGTTATTCCTTTTGCTGCATCCGGATTGTTTCTTATTTCTACTGTGTTTTCAATCAATTTTTTAATTTTGAGTTGAAATTCTTTTGTATGTATTTTTGCTAAACCAAATGATTTAATTTCTTCGATAGTATAACCCAAGAATTTTTTACAAGAAGGGCTTATATATAATGGTTCAACATCAAAAGATAGCATCCATATAAAATCACTCATGTAATTTGCCAATAAATCATATTTTTTAATCGTTTCTTCTAATAATTTATATTGGCTTGCAATTTTTTCATGTGCATTTATAAGTACTTCATTGTTTTGTTTTAGCTCTTCTGTTTTTGCAGAAAGTTGTTTGTTTTTATGTTTTATTTCTTTTTCTGTGTTTTTTCTTTCAGTTATATCTTGAAGAACACCAATCATATGGATAAGACTACCTTTTTTGTCTTTTATTATTTCAGAAGTTGCATCTATGAAGTGGATCTTATCTTCTTTTATAATACGATATTCTGTTTTGTGAATTTTTATATTATTTTTAATTGCTAAATCTAATTCTTTTAGGATTCTATCTTTGTCTTTATAATAAATATAGTTTAAAAACTCTTCATATTTTAGTTTTTTTCCTGTATTTTCTTTTCCGAAAATATCATATGTTATATCAGTCCAAATAACATCGCCGGTTTTAACATTCCATTCCCAAGTTCCAATTCTTCCGGTTTTTTGTGCAAGACTTAAACGTTTTTCATTTTCTTTTAATTTTTTGTTAACTAAAAACAATTCGTCATTTTTTAGCTTTTGTTCATTGTCATAGATTGTAAGCTCGTCATTGGTTTTTTCTAAGTCAGATAAAGCTTTTTTTAAGTGTTTTTGGGTTTCTTCCCTCGAATATTCAATGGTTATAAAAAGTATATTTAAAATTATATAGGAAACAACAAATCTTAACATTAAACTTGGAGTATAACTATTTGTTAGAAGTTCAGGAAAAAAAAGATAGATTGATAATGAGGTTAGTAAAAAAAACAAAGAGTAAATAGCACCTCTTTTATAGTTTGTTAATGATATTGCTAATGTTGAAAAAATATAAAACCAAAATAAACCCGCAACACCTACACCTAAGAAAGTAAATATTATTATAGAAAAAACAAACATTAATAAAATAATAATGTGTGCAGAAATATCAACTTTATTTGAAAAATAAAGAAAGACAATATTAGAAAATGTAATTATCCAAAAAATAAAAATGTAGGTACTATATACTATTTTTCCAGACATTAATCCTCCTACTCCAAACATTGTAAGTGGGATTAATGCAGTAAAAGAAAAAAGAAAAACTAGAAACTTTTTTCTTTTAATTTCATTGTTAATATTAATTTTAAATAATGATTTTATTTTTTGCAATTTAGAGAGTATTATTTTAATAACTTAATTTTTTTAAGAACTATTCAGCCTCTTCAAAAATTTTAATGGGAATATTAAAAATGTCAGCTAATTCTTCTGCAAATTCGAGATTGTCTTCATCATCATAAACATACCACAAAATTTTTATTTTCTTTCCAGATTTAAAAAAGTTATTTAGCCTTGATATTAAGTATAGAATTTTCTTTTGAGTTATACTGCTTATAACATAAAGTTTAAAAACACAATCTAATTCACAAGAAAGACTTGGGATTTCTTTTTCAATCAAACTTATTATATCGTCAAATAATTTGTCAACAGATTCGGAATAAGACGAACCTATTATTTCAAATTTGCATTCTTCAATTGAGATATATATAGAAGGACTCCCTTTTGTATCTTTAATATGCATAGTTTTATTTTAAAAAATTTATCTACCAAATATAGATATAAAAACTTTAAAAAATAAAAAAGTTAAGAAAATTATTTTTCTTTTCGAAAAATTTTTAATAAAAAGAAAGAAATTAAAAATGTTAATAACCCTAATGTTATTGCTAACACAAAAGCACCTACTATATACTGAAATAAGTCCTGAGAAACAGTTTTAAGATTTATGTCGGATGTAAAATGAAGTAAATTAATGTTTTTATTTAAAACTAATGCTCCCATATAAAAACTTCCGAATAAAATAAAAGGTATCATTGGAGGAACACTAATATTTGCAGCAAGAACAACAATTGCTTTGTTAAGTTTAAAATATTGCGAAAGTGCCAGAGCTACAATTACCTGCCACCCCCAAATAGGAATAATTCCCATGAAAAAACCAAAACCTATTGCTTTTGAAATTTTAATATTGCTGTCTTTGGCTTGAAGAATGTCTTCTTTAAAAATACGTTTAAATCCTTTCTTTTTTATGTTGTGAAAGAGTCTTGCAGGAAGACCGAATATTATAGCACAAACTACTAAAATTGTATTTAAAACACTAATTCTAAAAAAATCTTTAAATGGTCTAAAGTGTGTAATTCTTTCAGCTTTTTCAGGGTAAAAAACTTCTATTGGAACAGCTTCAATATCAACACCTCGCCATGAATTACGAACTATAACTTCAATCTCAAATTCATATTTGTTTGAAAAGTATCTTATTTTATTAATTTTTTTTAAAGGATAGAGACGATATCCGGATTGTGTGTCGGGATGTTTTATTGCCGTTTCAATTCTGAACCAGAAATTAGAAAATTTATTTGCAAAACTACTGCCTTGTTTTTGGTCTTGTCCATCCATATTCCGAGCTCCAATAATTATTGCATTTTTGTTTTTGTTAAGTTTAAGGAGAAATTGTGGCAAATCTGAAGCGTAATGTTGCCCGTCGGAATCAATTGAAATTGCATATTTATAACCAAGTTCTTCGGCAAATTTAAAACCTGTTCTAAGAGCAAAGCCTTTCCCTTTGTTTTTTTTATAGGTTTTTATTTTAATTTCAGAAAATTTATTTAAAACATCAAGAGTATTATCCGTTGAGCCATCATTAACAACAATCACATTTTTAGTGTATTGCAAAACATCTTTTATGACTTTTCCTAAAACGACTGAATTATTAAAAGTTGGTATTAAAACACAACATTTTTTTTCTTCAAATATTTTATGGTAATTTTCGGCTTTCATTTCAAGTGCAAATTAATATTTTTTTTTGGAAGTTTCCTAATTTTGAATGAATGAGATTGAAAAAGATTAGAAATAGATTGTTGTATATTTTATTAGATAATTAAATAATAATATTTAATTGTATTTTCTTTGCGAAACTTTGTATTCCCAAAGTGCTTTTTGTGAAACGTTTTTAGAATGTTGCTGTTTTGCTGATAATAAACATATTAGATGAAAAAATAATGAAGAAAATATTTAAATTATTAAAATACTTTTTATTATCACTAATAGCTCTTGTGGTATTATTTATAATTTACTTTTTTTTAGCTGTAAAAATGTCTCCACCAGAAGTAACGGATGTTTCTTTTGAAAAAGTTAAAAGACAGACATTAGGTAAAAATTTTTATGGAATAAAGAACAACAGACTTCGAAAAAGTGAAAGTGGTTTATACGAACTTTATATTGAAGGAAAACCATATGAAAGAGGTGTTTTTCATGGAAAACTTACAAAAGAACTAAGTAAAAAACAAGAAGATGCTTTTGTAGAAGAAATTAGAAAAATGATTCCTTCTAAAGCATTTTTAAATTATTTAAAATATTTAACCGCTTGGTTTAACCGAAATATGGACGAATATATTCCAAATGAATATTTGAAAGAAATTTATGGAGAATCTTTTTCTGCGTCAAAAGAATATGAATTTATAGGAGAAAATTACCAACGAATTTTAAATTATCATGGTGCACACGACATTGGTCATGCTTTGCAAAACATTACAAAAGTAGGCTGTACATCTTTTTCTGTAAACCATAGCAAAACCGAAGATGGACATTTACTTTTAGGCAGAAATTTCGACTTTTTCGTAGGAGATAAATTTGCCGAAGATAAAATTGTATGTTTCTACAATCCTAGCGAAGGCTATAAATTTGTAATGATTAGCTGGGGAGGATTTCATGGAGTTACTTCTGGAATGAATATGCAAGGGCTAACAGTAACTTTAAACGCAGCAAAATCCGAAATACCTACTTCTTCGGCAGACCCAATTTCACTTATTGCAAGAGAAATACTGCAATATTCATCAAATATTGATGAGGCTTTTAAAATTGCAAAAAAACGTAAAGCATTTGTTGCCGAAGCTATTATGATTGGTTCTGCAAAAGATGATGCAACTGCAATAATTGAAATTACTCCGGATGATTGCCAACTTTTTAATCCTAAAACTGATGTTATTGTAGGTCCCAACCATTTTCAATCAGAAGAATTTAAAAATATGGAATTAAATCTTGAGAATATTAGGGAAAGTTCATCAATGTATAGATACAAAAGAATGCAGGAATTAATTGCCAAATACGATACAATAAATTATAAAAAAGTTGCTAAAATTCTGAGAGATAAAAAAGGTTTAAATGATAAAAATGTGGGTTTTGGGAATGAAAAAAGTATTTGTCAATTAATTTCTCATCATTCAATAATTTTTAAACCTGATGAATTGAAATTTTGGATTTCAACAAACCCATATCAACTTGGAAAATATGTTTGTTACAATTTAGATAGTGTTTTTGCAAATTTCCCAGCTATAGAAGATGATATTGAAATTTATGAAAAAGAATTTATAATTCCTCCTGATACTTTTTTATATGCTATTGAATATGAGAATTTTAAATATTTCAAGAAAAATAAAGAAACCATAAAAAAAGCCACAAAAGAAAAAAATAATACAGTTTCTGATGAAGAAATAAAGGCCTTTATAAATTCAAACTCGGAATATTTTTATGCTTATCAGCTTGTAGGAGATTACTATTTTTCAAAAGAAAGGTATAAGGATGCGAAGCATTATTATGAAATTGCTCTTAAAAAGGAAATATCTACGGTTCCGGAAAGGAATGTAATTGAGGAAAGTTTGAGTGAAATTAATAAGAAAAAAAGACGTTTAAATAATTAAACGTCTTTTCATAAATATTACTGACTTTCTTATTTTAAAAGTTCAGCCATTTTTGTTCCTAAGTCTGCAGGAGAATCAACAACATGAACTCCACATTCTCTTAGAATTTGTTTTTTAGCTTGGGCAGTGTCTGCTTTTCCTCCAATTATTGCACCTGCATGTCCCATCCTTTTTCCTTTTGGTGCAGTTTCTCCTGCAATAAATCCAACAACTGGTTTAGTTCCGTTAGCTTTGATCCATTCAGCAGCTTCTGCTTCCATATTTCCACCTATTTCACCAATCATAACTATTCCTTTTGTTTCAGGATCTGCTTCAAAAAGTTTTATTGCATCAAGTGTTGAAGTTCCAATAATTGGATCTCCACCAATACCAATTGCAGTTGTTTGACCTAAACCTACTTTTGTAATTTGGTCAACAGCTTCATAAGTTAAAGTTCCTGATTTTGAAACAATTCCTACTGAACCTTTCTTAAAAATAAAACCTGGCATAATTCCAACTTTTGCTTCATCTGCTGTAATAATTCCCGGGCAATTTGGTCCAATTAAAGTACTTTCTTTATCCGATAAATATTCCTTTACTTTTACCATGTCGGAGGTAGGGATTCCTTCTGTAATTGCAACAATAACTTTAATTCCTGCATTGGCAGCTTCCATAATTGCATCAGCTGCAAATGCCGGAGGAACAAAAATAATTGAAACATTTGCACCAGTTTCTTTAACTGCATCTTCAACAGTATTAAAAATTGGTTTGTCTAATCTGAATTGTCCGCCTTTGCCAGGAGTAACTCCACCAACTACATTTGTTCCATACTCAATCATTTGTGTTGCATGAAATGTTCCTTCACTTCCGGTAAAGCCCTGAACTATAACTTTTGAATCTTTATTTACTAATACGCTCATTTATAGATAGTTTAATATTTGTTTGAAATTGAATGCCAAAAGTAATTTTTTTCATTCATTAAACAAAAAAAATAAAGATGTTTGATAGCAAGGTATTTTTATATGCAGATTTATTAATAATATGTATTATTAATAATATGTAACTTGTTAAACCATGAGAGTGTTACTAAACTTGTCAGTATTTAAATTGTAAGGAATTTGTTGAGTTTTACAAAAAAGCAAATATATAATTCTAAAATTGAACGATGCAATAATTTATAAGAACAACAATTTTAATTTACAAAAAAGATATATTTGCAATTATTTTTAAATACTATTCTATGGAAAAAAACATAATATGACAAACCTAAAAGACATAATATTTATTATAAATCCAAATTCAGGGAAAAAGAAAATATCTTCTATCTTAAAACAAATAAAAAATTTTGATAATGAATTGTCTTACTTCATAACTAAATCTGAAAAAGATTTTAAAAATTTTGTTTCAGAAAATAATAAAAAATATAAAGTATTTGTGATTGTTGGTGGTGATGGAACTGTAAATAGTGCAGTTGATATATTTTACAACTATCCCGAAAATAAGTTGGCAATAATTCCGGCAGGCTCAGGAAACGGATTTGCAATAGAATTAGGCTTTAAAAAAAATATAAAATCACTTATTGATGATATTTTAAAAGATGAAACTGTTGAAATTGATGTTTTACAAGCAAATGGCGAGAAATTTATAAACTTATTCGGATTAGGATTTGACAGCTATGTTGCTCACGATTTTGCCAGAAGAAAGAAAAGAGGATTAAGAAATTATATTAGGTCAATTACAAAATCAATATTTAAATATAAACCTATTGAGGCAGAATTAAAATTTGCAGACAAAACAATAAGCGGAAAATTTAATATGATAATTGTTGCAAACACCAAACAATTTGGCAATAATGCATACATAGCTCCCTTTGCAAAACCAAACAATGGATTTTACGATTTAGTTTTAATAAAACCTTTTCCTGTTTTTATCTACCCTTTTTTTCTTATTAGAATGATGACAGGGAAACTAAAAAGTTCTAAATATATTACATACCTGAAGTTAAAAAATGATTTAACAATAAAAACTTCTTTTACAAAATATCATATTGACGGCGAACCGAGAGATTCAACAGATATTATAAATTTAAAGAAATTAGAAAATATAATAAAGTTCATTAAAACTACAAAGTGTAGAATTTAATTTATAAGATTATTTTATTTATGACGAAATGTCACAAATATGACAAACTAAATCCAAATCAATTGTAAACAATATTGTTTTAACTGAATATTCGTCATGTAAAAACGCTCAACTAATACCAAATACCCTTTGGCATAAAATATGTAAAATTCAAAACTGAAAATTTAAAGATTTAATAATTTAAAAAACAATATAAAAATGGCAAAAGATATCTTATTTGACATTGAAGCAAGAGATGCACTTAAAAAAGGTGTAGATAAACTTGCTGATGCAGTAAAGGTTACATTAGGACCAAAGGGAAGAAACGTTGTAATTGAAAAATCTTATGGAGGTCCACAAATTACTAAAGATGGAGTAACTGTTGCAAAAGAAATAGACCTTGCAGATGCTTATGAAAATGTTGGTGCTCAAATGGTAAAAGAAGTTGCTTCAAAAACAGGAGACGATGCCGGAGACGGTACAACAACAGCAACTGTTCTTGCTCAATCAATAATAAACGTAGGTTTAAAAAATGTTACTTCCGGAGCAAATCCAATGGATTTAAAACGCGGAATAGACAAAGCTGTAAAAACTATTGTTAAAGATCTTCATAAACAATCTGAACAAGTTAGTGAAGACAGTGATAAAATTGAACAAGTTGCAAGAATTTCTGCAAATAATGATTCAGAAATAGGAAAACATATTGCAGATGCAATGAAAATTGTGAAAAAAGACGGAGTTATTACGGTTGAAGAAGCAAAAGGAATGGATACAACTGTGGAAGTTGTTGAAGGAATGCAATTTGACAGAGGTTATATATCTCCATATTTTATTACAGATACTGAAAAAATGGAAGCTGTTATTGAAAATCCGTATATATTATTGCATGATAAAAAAATATCTTCAATGAAAGATCTTATGCCTGTTCTTGAACCAGCAGCACAATCTGGTCGTCCTTTAATGATAATTGCAGAAGATATTGATGGTGAAGCTCTTACTACACTTGTTGTTAATAAATTAAGAGGAACGCTTAAGGTTGCAGCAGTAAAAGCACCGGGTTTTGGAGACAGAAGAAAAGCAATGCTTGAAGATATTGCAATTTTAACAGGAGGAACTCTAATAACAGAAGAAAGAGGCTACGAATTAGAAAAAGCAACTCTTGAAATGTGTGGAACTTGTGAGAAAATTGTTATGGATAAAGAAAACACAACAATTGTTAATGGTGCAGGAGAAAAGAAACTTATCCAAGCAAGAGTTAAAGAAATAAAAAATCACATTGAAAACACAACATCAGATTACGATAAAGAAAAACTTCAAGAAAGACTTGCAAAACTTGCTGGTGGAGTTGCTGTAATATATGTAGGTGCTGCATCCGAAGTTGAAATGAAAGAGAAAAAAGATAGAGTTGATGATGCTTTAAGTGCAACAAGAGCTGCGGTTGAAGAAGGAATTGTTCCCGGAGGAGGAGTTGCATATGTAAGAGCTATTGATACTTTAGTTAATTTAAAAACTGATAACGAAGACGAAGCAATTGGTGTTGAAATAATTAAACGTGCAATTGAAGAACCTTTAAGACAGATTTCTAAAAATGCTGGAAAAGAAGGAGCCGTAATTGTTCAAAAAGTGAAAGAAGGAAAAGCAGATTTTGGATACAATGCCAGAACTGATAAATTTGAAAATTTACTAAAAGCTGGGGTTATTGACCCAACAAAAGTAACAAGAATTGCACTTGAAAATGCTGCATCAATTGCCGGAATGTTTTTAACAACAGAAACTGTAATTGTTGAAGAAAAATCTGACGAACCTGCCGCTCCAATGATGCCTCCCGGAGGCATGGGAGGCATGGGCGGAATGATGTAGTACTGAAACTAAAATAAATAAGAAAACTTTTCATTAAAATAATGAGAAGTTTTTTTATTTTCGCAAAATGATAAGATTTTTTGATGTTTTATTGTCAATTATTGGAATTGTTTTTTTATCCCCTTTTTTTTTAATTATTTCCTGCTTAATTATATTAGATAGCCATGGAGGAATTGTTTATAAACAAAAAAGGGTAGGAAAGAATGGTGTTGAGTTTAATTTGTTGAAATTCAGATCAATGAAACAGAATTCTGACAAAAAAGGTTTGTTAACTGTAGGAGAAAAAGATAACAGAATAACAAAAATTGGATATTATCTACGAAAGTATAAAATTGATGAAAGTTTGCAACTTTTTAATGTTTTTATTGGACAAATGAGTATGGTAGGTCCAAGACCCGAGGTTAAAAAGTTTGTAGATTTATATACAGAAGACCAAAAAAAAGTTCTTTCAATAAAACCTGGGATAACTGATTATGCTTCAATTGAATTTGTAAATGAAAATGAAATTTTAGACAAAGCAGACAATCCTGAAAAAATGTATGTTGAAGAGATAATGAATAAAAAGATAGAATTGAATATGAAATTTATTAACAATTATCATCTTAAAAGTTACTTTAAAGTTATATTTTTAACTTTTCATAAAATTATTTAATAATAATTGCAACCCTTCTTTTGTGTTGCATCTTTAAACTACAACTCAATGCCTGTCAGCAATAAGATAATAAGACAGTGTAAAAAAGGAGACGAAAAAGCTCAAGAATATATTTTTAATAAATATTCTTCTGTTCTTTTTGGTATATGTTTAAGATTTATGAAAAATAAAGTGAAAGCTGAAGACGTACTTCAAGATTCATTTTTAACTATTTTTACTAAAATAAAACAGTATAAAGGAAAAGGTTCTTTTGAGGGCTGGATAAAAAGAATTACAATTAATACTGCATTGATGCAGTTAAGAACAGACAAAAAAGAAATTGTATCGGATGAAATAGAAAATGTAAAATCATTTTATGACAATGAAGAAGAAAAGAAATATTTAGACATTAAAAAACCAAAGTCAATTATTGAAAATGCAAACCTATCACAAGATGATATTTTAGAAGCAGTTTCAAATTTGCCAAGTGGATTTAAAACCGTTTTTAATTTATACGTAATTGACGGATTTAAACATAAAGAAATTGCAAAAGAATTAAAAATAAGTATTGGGACTTCAAAATCCCAATTAATGAGAGCAAGAAAAAAACTAGAAAAAATACTATATAAAATAGCAATAACAAAACTTAAAACAAAGAAATAGATTAAATGAAAAAAGATATTGAATATATTGATAAACTGGTAGAAGATAAACTAAGTAATCTTAAAAAAACTCCCGAACTCCAATGGGCTGTTTTCAGCTCAAAGTTTTCAGGAAAACTACAGGCAAGCACTAGTTTGTTTTCTTCTGCCAATAATATTATTACTGTTAAAAATGCAACAATAACAGTAATAAGTTTATCTGTTTTAGCAACCGGAATAATACTATATAGTAACTCAGAAACTGAAAAAGATATTTTAAAATCTACCAATAAAATAGAAAAAGTAGAAACTAAAACAGATATTCAGAACAAAGAAATTAAAGACAAATTAATTCAGAATGAAAATGTTTCTAATAACAAATTTTTGAAAGATAGTACAAGCTCTATTAAAGAATCTAAAAATAAAGATGTAATTGTTAAAATTAAAGTCCCTGTTCATAAAGAAGTTAAAATAAAAAAAGAAATTATTATAGATACTATTTCAGATTAAAACAGCGTTGCTATAAGAAATAATTACGAAAAAATTAAGAAGATGTTATCTTTCTTAAAACAAAAAATAAAAAAGGAAAAAAATAACTGCCGATATATTGCTGTAAATGTATCGGTATTTTTGTTTTTGGTATTAGGTTTTATTTTTATTAGTAGTTTTAAACCCAAAGAAACACAAAAGTTTTATAACAAACCGCCTAAAACAGAAGATACTATTTATGTTTATGATACAGTTTATTATTATGATACAACATTTGTTTATGATACTGTATTTTTATCAAAAAAAATAAAAGAATCCAAGAAAATCTTTATTAAAAAGTTGAAAATTGAAAAGTTGGCATTAAAAGACACTAAGTTTAATTTTTTATCTGTTAAAAATAAAAACTCTCTTCCAATAGGTAAATATATGTTTTCATTTAGCCTGTCTTTTTCTCCAATGTATTTTTCTCACAGCTTTAAATCTAATTATATTTACAAAGAAATATCATTAAATAATAAAAAGTCTGTACAAGAAGATTTAAGTGGGTCTTTTGGTTTAGGCATAAATTTTCATAAACCAAGAATTACTTATAGCTCAGGATTATACTATACAAAATTCAGAGAAAATTTTAATTTTTTGGCAACAGACTATAGAACAGATACAGTTTTAGCATATAGATATTTTACAACAACTGAAATGAGAATTGATACAGTTCTTATTCAAGATATTGATGCTCTTCCAGAAATTGTTTACTATACATATTATGATACAAACTATGTTTCAAAAATAGACTCAAACCTTGTTCATAAAATAGATACAACTTTTTATAAATTTAATGATAAATCATTAAATACATATTCATATATTGAAATACCTATTGTTTTAAGCTATAATTTTTATTATCCTAATTTTACTTTTTCACCTCAATTTGGAATTATTACAAGTTTTTTTGTAAATTCCAAAGGAAAAATTGTATCTTTGGCTAATCTTAATCAAAGTGAATCTTTAGAAAAAGAATCAAGATTTGCTGATATAAATATGTCAATATACGGAGGTGTTAAATTTAACTATTTTTTATCTGCGAGATTTGATTTCTTTACATCAGCTTATTTCAGAAGAAATATCCATTCTATTTTTAAAGATTATCCAATAAATTCTCAATTTAATACTTTTGGATTAAACTTTGGAATAAGATATAAATTATATTTTAATAATTAAGCTGTAAAATATTCAATATTTTAAAATATGCAAACTTTGTTCAAAATAATAGTACTAATAACTCTAATGTTTTCGGAAATATTAAGCTATGGACAAATGTATTCTAATATTGTTACTAATGAAATAAATGAGCGAAATAACGAAGATTATAATACTTTTTCAGGAAATATATTTTATGGACAGAAGTTGTTGCAAAAAGGAAAAGTTTATTTAATAGCTAATTCAAAAATGTCATACTCTTCCGAAATTAGTTGTAGTGTGGAAGATGGAAACTATATGTTCTCAGATTTAGAATTAGGGAAATACACATTATACGTAATACCGGAATTAGATTTCGATTTTTTATATTATCCAAAATATTTACCTACATATTTCGGCGGAGCCTATCTTTGGGAAGAAGCAAGTGAGAAAGTTTTCAATAAGAATATAGAAAATATAAATATAAGCCTATATTCTTATAACGAACCATTTTATGGGCATTGTTCAATTACTGGAAAATTATTTTACAACGAAGGATACAGTAGTAGTATAAACATTCCTGTCCCAATCCTTTTGCTTAACAAAGATAAAGTTCCAATGGATTTTAGACTAGCAAATGAAAATGACGGAACTTATAATTTTGAATATCTTCCGGAAGGAAAATATTACATTCATCCTGAAATTACAGGTGTGAAAACTCATGAATATGAGGTTATTATTAAAGACAATTCTAATAGGCAAAAAATAAATTTCATAATTAGCAAAAAATCAATAAAACCAGTAGAAAACGAAGAGGTATTAAAGCCCATTGTTGATAATAACACTATAAAAATATTTTTTGATAAAAATCAAAGAACACCTTTAATCTGTGAACTTGTTGATATATCAGGAAAATCTATTTTAAAAAATGTTTATTTAACTAATAATATAATAATTAACGTGTCCGGGGTAGCAGCAGGAATCTATTTGTTAAGGGTAAGAACTTTTGACAATTCAATTGTTAAAACAGCAAAAGTGTATCTGAAAAATAGTTAAACATAATTATAACAAAACTGAAAAATAATCTTATGAAACAAATATCTTTTATTTCGATATTACTCTTTTTAGTACTTTCTATTTCAAGTACTTCTCAAACATATGTTGATATTTCAAATACTAGCACATGCGAACAAGCATATGATATAACAAGATTTACGATTTTTGGACCTACAACTGCTCCAATTGAAATGAAATCCGAAAACAGTAATAGTTTTGATCTGGCTAAGCATCCCACATGGTATAAATTTACTGTTCAAAATGATGGCATTTTACTTTTTGATATAGTTCCTCAAAACCCAAAAGATAATTATGATTTTATACTTTATAAAGGAAGTCCAAACTTTTGTGAAGATTATAAATATAACAGAGTAACTCCGATAAGATCTAATTTTAGCCCTCAAGAAAATATTAAAGGAACCACAGGATTATCTTATAATGGCAATAATAAAGACTATGAAAAAGGAGTAATGACAAATGAAGGAGATGTTTTTTACTTAGCTCTGAATAATCTATACAAAGATGGCAAAGGGCATACTATTATATTTAAACAGCTTAAAACCAGCAAGTTAAGTGGTAGGATTGTAAATGCTAAGAACGATAAGCCGGTTAAAGCAGAAATAAAATGGCGAAACCTAAGAAATAATAATGCATATGTAACTTCTCAGACCGAAAAAAAAGGATATTATGAAATTGATATTCTTATAAATAACCAATCTAATACTTTTCCGAAGTATGAATTAAGTGCATATTCTGAAAACTATTTTCCTGATTTTAAGCTTTTCTCAACTTCAGAAGCAAATAAGCTAGATAATAAACAGATACATTTTAAATTAGATAAAGTAAAAAAAGGTTATAATAACGAAACTCTTGGTGTTATTTATTTCAAACCTAATGATGTAATAATAACTTCTGAATCAGAATATGTAAAAAAGAAACTATTGATGTTTATGAAGTTTAATGATAAAGCAGAAATTATACTTCAAGGACATACAAACGGACTATTTCCAAGTACCGATGTTGATTTTGAACTATCAACTAACAGAGCAGAAGTTATACGGAAGTATTTAGTAGATAATAAAATTTCCACATCAAGAATTGGAATTGAGGGAATGGGAAGTAAGAATGAAATATACCCTATACCGGAAACAGAAGAAGAAGAAGGATTTAACAGAAGAGTTGAAATAAAAATAGTTAAGTTCTAACATATAAAATAGTAAAAAAAAGCGGGTTTACCCGCTTTTTTTGTTTTAATTAATATTTTTGTATCCAAGGGCATGAATAAAAAGAGTTTTATTCCTGCATCTTAAAAAATACGAATTAATTTTATAATTTCAAATTTTTAACCTTTTTAAACGCATGAAACACCCACGACAGAGATTTTGACACCCGAGTACATGGACTACTCTGCATACATATTACTTGCAGAAGAAAGCAAGTTTTCCTATGTGCAGAACAACACAAATATTATAAATATAGGCGGGTAAGCAACTTATTCAACATCAGTTAATTAAACAATTTTAGGCACATGAAAAAAATAATATTAATATCATTTCTGCTTTATACAATATCATCATTTTCTCAGAATGACTCTATACCGATAATAAACACAGCATTTAATTCAGGAGAATATTTAAAGTTTAAAGTGAAATACGGAATTATTAGCGGAGGATATGCAGAAATGAAAATAGATTTAGAACAAGTAGGTTATGATTGGTATTTTCATGTAAAAGCACTTGCAAAAACATCCGGATTAGTTGGTAGTGTTGCTAATGTTAGAGACAGATACGAAAGCTATATTGATATATCAACAGGTATGCCATTACAAGCAATTAGAGATATTAATGAAAATTCATATAAAAGATATAACGAAATAATTTTTGATAGAGATAACAACAAAGTAATAAGCCTAAAATCCGGCGAACATAAAGTACCTGCTGGCACATTAGATATTCTTTCTGCTTTTTACTATGCAAGAAGGAGTATTTTTAAAAAAGAATTTAAAAAGAATGATATAATAAATCTTACTACTTTCTTTGATGAAAAGCTTTATACAATTAAAGTAAAATACAAAGAAACTGAAAAAGTCAGAACAAAGTTCGGAAAAATTAGATGTATGAGGTTCGTTCCTGTTTTAGATCAAGAAAGTCCTTTTAAAAAAGAAAAAGATATGCAAGTTTGGTTTTCTGATGATGGGAATTTTATTCCTGTTAAAATTCGTGTAAAAATTGGTTTCAGTACAATAAAATGTGATTTAAATAAATACAAAAATCTTAAAAACACATTAGGAAAACCTTTTAATCGTTAGAAAATAAATTAGAATAAGCTGTTAAAAGAAGAAACTGCTTAAAACAGGAACACGTTTTTCATGCTTAACAACTTTTTTTATTATTTCGGAATTAAGAGTTTCAAACTTATAACCCGCCTCACTATATAAAAGTAATGTTTGGGTTAAAGCATAAAACATATTGTTCTCAGCTTTAATGTTGTCATGAAAAACTATAACTGAACCCGGTCTAGTAAAATGTTTAACATTTTCTAAGCAGTTTTGCTCAGAAATATTTTTATCATAATCTAATGATAAAACATCCCAAAGAACTATATTATAATTTTTAATAATTTCATTCTGTTGTGAATATCTCATTCTACCATGCGGTGGTCTAAATAAATCTGAGTCAATATATTCCGCAGCTTTTTTAATATTATAAAGATAATTTTTTGTGCTTGTTTTTAGACCTTGAAGATGAGAATATGTATGATTGCCCGTTACATGACCTTCCGATAAAATTTCTTTATAAATAGAAGGATATTTTTTAACATTTTCCCCAACACAAAAAAAAGTAGCCTTTGCATTAAAGATATTTAAAATATCTAAAATTCTTTCTGTAATAATTGGAATAGGACCATCGTCAAAAGTTAAATATATAACCTTTTTATCTGTGTTTACTTTCCAAGTAATACTTCCAAATAAGTTTTTAACAACTTGAGGTGGGTGAATTAATAGGTCTGAAAATTTTCTATATTTAGGTCTTAATAAAGTTTCCAAAAAGTATAAGTTTTTCTTTCAAACGCAAAAATAAATAAAATATTTTACAAAAGATTAAGAATTGTTAAATAAATTTAAGAAATTTTAACATTTGAGCTCTCTTAAAACTAAAAAGTTCAGTTTAAAGGGCTTAGATACTAGAAGATTAATCCTGTTATACTTTATTATTTGTAGTTAATGTTTTTTGTTGTTTTGCATATAACACCCAGAAAAGATGAGTATAGACCAAAATAGCTAATTTTCGTCTTTTTTCCTATAAATTTTATAAATAATATATGCAAAACCTAATATTATATGAGATAAAACAATAATACCAATAATTTGCAATAAGTGTAAATCAGACATTTTTTTCTTCAAAATTAAATATTCTTTTAAATTTACATAAAAATACTTTTTAAATCTATAATGCAAAAAGCACAAAAAACATACGCAAACATAATTATACCTGTTCCCCTTCCAAAATTGTTTACTTATGAAGTGCCTAATAACTTATTCCATGATTGCAAAGCAGGAAAACGTGCAATTGTTCAGTTTGGGAATAAAAAAATATATACTGGTATTATTAAAGAAATACATTCACAAAAACCTGAATATCAAACAAAAGAAATCAATTCTATTTTAGATGCATATCCTATAATAAATGATTTTCAATTCAAATTTTGGGACTGGATTGCAGAATATTATATGACAACATTAGGAGAGGTATATAAAGCAGCACTTCCAGCAGGTCTTAAATTAGAAAGTGAAACGAATATTATGCTTAATATAAATGCAAATTATTCAGATATTTCCGAAAAAGAAGAACTTATAATAGGACTATTAACAAATGAAAATTCTTTAGCAATTAGTAAAATTGAAAAAGAAACTGATTTTAATTCACTTCCTATTATAAAAAAATTAATTGAAAAAGAAATCGTTACAGCAGAAGAATATTTAAAGAAAAAATATAAACCTAAATTTGAAGATTATATAAGTTTATCCGATAATTTAAAAAATGAAAAGGAACTTGCAAAAGTTTTAATCACACTTCAAAAAGCAAAAAAACAAACAGAACTATTGATGGCTTTTATCTATTTAACTAAATATGGAAGTGATAAATTTGAAGGATTGAAACCTGCTGAATATTTCCTAAAAAAAGATTTGTTGAAACATACAGAAGCCAAACCTGCAAACCTTAAAGCATTATTGGACAAAGGTTTGCTAAAAATTGAACAAAAAGAAGTTAGCAGACTAATTCATACAAAGTATGAAGACTTTGAAAATAAAAATTTAAATAAATACCAACAAAAATCTCTTACTGAAATTACAGAAAAATTTAAAGAAAAAAATGTTGTTTTGTTTCATGGTATAACATCTTCCGGGAAAACTGAAATTTATATAAAACTAATAGAAGAACAATTAAAACAAGGGAAACAAGTTTTATATCTTCTTCCGGAAATTGCATTAACAGGGCAAATAACTATTCGTCTGGAAAAAATATTTGGTAATAAATTAGGAGTTTACCATTCAAAATTTAATGATAATGAAAGAGTAGAGGTTTGGAATAATTTACAAAAGGGAGAATATCAAATAATTCTTGGAGTTAGGTCATCAATATTTCTGCCTTTTAATAATTTGGGTTTAATTATTGTTGATGAAGAACACGAAAATACCTACAAACAATATAATCCTGCTCCAAGATATAATGCAAGAGATTCTTCAATTGTTTTGGCACAACTTCATAAAGCAAAAGTTCTTTTGGGTACTGCAACACCGGCAATAGAAAGTTATTTTAATGCAAAAATAGGCAAATTCGCATTAGTTGAACTAGCTCATAGATACAAAGATATTAGTTTGCCCAAAATTGAAATAGCAGATACGAAAGAAGCAAAAAGAAAAAAGCAAATGCGGTCTTTGTTTGCACCTGAATTGTTAGATGCCATAAAAAAGACACTTGAAAATAAAGAGCAAATAATCCTATTTCAGAATAGAAGAGGTTTTTCTCCATTTACGGAATGCCAAATTTGTGGATATATTCCTCGCTGTGAAAACTGCGATGTAAGTCTCACATATCATAAATATAACAATCAGTTGGTTTGTCATTATTGCGGTTTCTCCGAAAGAGCTTCACGCAAGTGTAAAGCCTGCGAAAGTAATGCAATGGTTACCAGAGGGTTTGGAACACAAAAAATAGAAGATGAAATAAAAGAATTATTTCCAGAAGTTAAAGTTTCCAGAATGGATACAGACAGCACTGGAAGCCGAAAAAAATATCAAAAAATAATATATGAATTTGAAACCGGAAAAACAAATGTTCTGATTGGAACTCAAATGGTTTCAAAAGGCTTAGATTTTGATAATGTTGCACTAGTAGGAATTATGAATGCCGATAGTATGCTTAATTTTCCCGATTTCAGAGCATTTGAACGAAGTTATCAATTAATGGCACAAGTAAGTGGGCGAGCAGGAAGAAAAAATAAACAAGGAAAAGTAATAATACAAACATCAGACAAAAAACATCTTATAATTAAGAATATTATTGATAATGATTATATTGCAATGTTTGAAAGTCAATTAAAAATTAGGAAGCAATATAAATATCCGCCTTATTACAGACTAATTGAAATAAAAATAAAACATAAAAAGAAAGAGCTTGTTAATGAAGCGTCTGAATATTTAGCAAAAAATTTAAAATCCATTTTTGGAACTAGAGTTTTAGGACCTGAGTTCCCTGTAATTTCATGGATTAAAACTTGGCATATAAAAACAATTCTTATAAAATTAGAAAAGAAAGTTTCGCAAAAAAAAGCAAAAGAATTAATCAGCCATACAATTGATAATCTTAAAATGGAAAAAAAATTCAAATCTGTTCAAGTTTTACCAGATGTTGATCCTATGTAATAGTTATTAAACATAAAATTATAGTATTTATAAAAAATAATAAACTTTATTTAAAATCAAAATTATGAAACAAGTTAGCATTCTAATATTGTCTTTATTCACTATTGCTACAATAAATTGCAAAAAACCAAGCAAATCTCTACCTGAAAAAAAAGTTTTTAGCCCAAGAGCAGATTTAACTGATGCAAAAGCCGTTTTTTATACCAATGAAACTTTTACAACGAAAGGAAATTTTTATAAAATTCTTAATTCAAATGAAATTAAAAGAATAGATTTAATAAATACTGACGGGACTACTATTTATGAAAACCCAAGTGAATCTTTTCTATTTGTAAAAGAATATATTAATGCAAATGAATTTTTATTAATTGACAATTATAACTCAAAACTTTGGGATAATGAAGGCAAAATTAGTGCAAATGCAGGTTTGAGTGTTATTGAGAAATCAACAGGTAAGATTTTTGATATTTCAGAAAATATTTCAAATTCTATATCAAGCATCCAAACATACAATAATAATTTTTATTTTTTAGATTATGCAAAAATATATAAAATTAATCAAACTTACTCGCAAAGTGAAGAAGTTTCAACATCTAATAATGATGATGTTTCTGAGTATAGAATAAATAATGATGGTTTTATATTGTATTCTTCAACTTCCAATAATTTTTATTTGAAAAAACCTACCGGTGATATAATTCCGCTTGATACAGAAATTTCAGGTACCATTAAATATTTTTGGTTAGGAAATGATAATTCATTTTATATATATAGAACAGGAGTAAATACAAATAATTATATAGATAAAATAGACACAAATAACTCATCTTATACAATTACTAATATTATTGAAGGAATTGATTTTTATGGCGGATTTTCTTTATCCTCTGCATTTTATCTAAAAGTAAAATTAAATAATAGAGTATTGTTTATAAATAAACTATCAAAAGGTGCAATTTTGTTTTCTGAAACTCTGCAAAATACAGAAAATGCAGCTATTTATTTTCCAGAATACGAAAATGCTTTTGATGTTAAAAAATCAGTAGACCATT
The DNA here is from genome assembly GCA_947311445.1 of uncultured Chlorobiota bacterium. Classification (GTDB taxonomy): domain Bacteria; phylum Bacteroidota; class Bacteroidia; order Bacteroidales; family JAADGE01; genus JAADGE01. Next base: position 49,518 of record CAMZKV010000007.1, read on the forward strand.
TTTATCTTGCCACTGAAAAAAATATTTTCAAATTTGATTTTGATTTTAATTATGAAGCACTTTTTAATAACAATGAATTTGAAATTCATACAATGGCAGTTGATTCTGAAAATAATATTATTTTTAGTGGAAAGAGAATTTCTGATAATAAACTAATAATTGGCACTGTAAGTAGTTCTAACAATGTACAAACAATAGACGAAACTTTAGGTAGCTATGCTTTTGGTTTAGAGTTTTTTTAGAAGATGAAACCAAAGATTATACATACAGCAGATAAATCTCCAACACTTTATTTGGAAGAAATTGATGAACACTATCATTCAATAAATGGAGCTTTGCAGGAATCAATGCATGTTTTTATAAATGCAGGTTTACATAAAATTTCAAAAAAAAATATCAATATTTTGGAAATAGGTTTTGGAACAGGATTAAATGTTATTTTAACATATAACGAAATTAAAAATAGTAACAAGAAGGTATTTTACAAAGGAATTGAAAAATATCCTCTAAAAAATGAAATTATTGAACAGTTACAAAAAGAAAATATTTTTAATTCTGAGGTTTTTTTAAAAATTCATAATTCAAATTGGGAAAAAGAAATAAATATTTCTGAAAACTTTGTTCTACAAAAACAAAAGATTGATTTAATTAATTTTCAAGCTACAAAAGAATACGATTTAATATATTTTGACGCTTTTGCACCAAACAAACAACCAAAACTTTGGACAGATGAGATATTCTTAAAACTATATAAAGCAACAAAAAAAGATGGAGTTCTTGTAACATATTCTGCAAAAGGAATTGTTAAACAAGCCCTTAGAAATGCCGGATTTGGAGTTAAAAGACTAAAAGGTCCTGCCGGAAAAAGACATATGGTTAGAGCTGTTAAATTAGTTTGATACCTATAGTTGATATTCTAAAAACCTATTATAGTATTCAGTGTTTTTCAAATTGAAACAATCAATTTTTATCCAAAAAAGTTTTTGAAAATGCCTGCAAGTCAGGAAAAAATTCTTTAAAATCTTCGTAAAACAAATTGTAGTCTCTATTAATTATTGTCATCGCTTCATTAACTTTATCCGGCATTGAAGTATAAATTGCCATTTTTTCTAGAACTTCTTCAAAACAAGATAAATTTGCATAACAAATAAGCCGTTTCTTTCGCATAAAAGGAAATGCAAAACGTCTTCCTTTTTTAGGAATTTTCCCCAATCTTTCTAGAACAAGGTAATGAAAATCAATCACATAGCTTTTTAAGTCTTCATTGCAATAATCTTTCCAGTTTTTTGCAAGAAAATGATCGTATAAAATATCTACTGCTACACCGGCATATTTTCCGTATGCAGGCTGCAAACGATGAATACTTCTTCTTACAACAGAATGTTTATCAGTATAACTGTCAATTTCTCTATGTAAAAGAATGCCTTTTTTAATATCATATGTATATCTGTTCCACTTCTTTCCTTTAACCCAATCTCCTATGAAATTTCCAAATTTAATATCGTCATTATCGCCGGATAGGTATATGTGTGCAAGAAAATTCATATTTATCTATTCACAATAAATTTCTTGTTGATTGAATGTGTGTTTGAAATAATTTTTAAAAAATACATTCCAGATGCAAAATTGTATGAATTAAAGGAAATTGTTTGTTTGCCGGAACTAATATTTCCGTTAAAAACAGTTTTTACAAGTTTGCCTGTTATGTTGAAAACTTCCATTTTAATTTTTTTTTCTTTTTCAAAATTAAAAGTAACATTATAATTATCTTTAACAATTGTTGGAAATAAATTTATAATAGAATTTTCAAGCTCGTCAATACCAACTGTAGGGTCAAATATATTTATTCCAAAGTTTGTAGTACTGCCTCCAATTCTTTGGTTTCCTAAAACTAAAACTAATTTTGATAAAGTATATGTGCTAGGTTGAGTAAAAATCATTTCTAAATCACCATCATCTGGAATTATTTCTTTAATACTTCCGTTTTCGTAGGCCAACAAGTGGAGTATTGAGTTTTCTTCATTGTCAGAAGTAACTTCTATCTTTATTTGTGAAAAATCAAGAGGAAGTCTATAATAAACAGCAGCACAGTCATTTATGTTTTTTGTTGTGTTTATTGGTAAGTTTGGGAAAATAATTTGTCCAAATAAAGGCAAAGTTAAATTCTCATAACCATATATTCCGGTTTCAAATTCAGTATCATCTAGAAAATTTGCAATTGTCCAATTATTGAAAATTTCAGTAAAAGTTAATGGAATGCTGTTGTTTAGAAGAACTGTATTTATTCCTTCTGTTCCATTTTGAGTATTAGCAATAATATCTCTTATAAAACTTGCCCCATATTGTTCCGATAGGTATGTAAAAAACAACATAGTTTGGACATAGTCCGAGAAAGTTTGATCCCAAACTATTAAATTGTTGTTTGGATTTGACGAAAAGTCAACGATAGGATCTGGTTGTCCGTATAAAACCATTGCAAGCTCTGCACAGCCTTCATCAACCCAAGAATCTTCATTTGTATCATATCCCCAATGAATTAAATGAACTAATTCGTGAGATAAAACTGATAATGTTGTTGATGCTGTCGGATTTACAGGGTCACAGCTCATATATAACATTTCACATTCATTACTGTGTGCAGGTCCTTCGGGAGGTAGAACATTTTGAGCCTCAGCTTCTGTCATTTGATTAAAAGAAGAAAAATATCCATCAAAAACACTTCCTCCAAAACTTCCTAATCCTGAAAAGAAAAATATAACTTTTGGGTCATTATCTAATTCATCTGGAATTATACCAAAATATGTTGTATCCATTTCAATAATTCCATACTCTGAAGAATTTAATGTTTCTTCTTCAAGTCTAAATAAAATTTCATCAACATCAGTTTGATTCATATTTACATTCCACTGATTGTCAGCAACAAATATATAAGAAAGCTCACCTACAGCCCGGCAAGTGGATGGCTCTTGAATCCAAGTTGGTGGCATAACTGATAAATCCCATCTCCAAAATGTTTTTGTATCTCCAACAACATAAGAATTTGTGTTTTTATTATTTCTAATTTCTAAATGATTTTCTTTATCGGCATATAATCTGTAAGCGTTTTTTCCTATATTTATATGTTTTTGCAAAGAATTGCTTTTTTGCTGTGCTTGTACACTTAACATAATTGTTATCGAAACAATTATTAGAATTGATTTTTTCATAAAAATTAGCTTAAATGTGAATATCTATATTAAAATTTTTCCCGTCATTTCCTTTGGAATTTCCATTCCCATAATTTTCAGTAGGGTAGGAGCAACATCTGCAAGAATACCGTTCTTTATTTCTGAATAATCTTCATCAACCAAAATACATGGTACAGGATTTAAAGAATGTGCAGTATTTGGAGAACCATCATCATTAACTGCATAGTCGGCATTTCCATGGTCAGCAATAATCATAACAGAATAACCGTTTTCTTTGGCAGTTTCTACAACATTTTTAACATTTTCATCAATAGCTTTAACAGCTTTTAATATTGCTTTAACAATTCCTGTATGTCCAACCATATCTCCGTTTGCAAAATTCAAGCAAATGAAATCATGTTCTTGTTTTTTTAGTTCGCCAACAAGTTTTTCGGCAACTAAGTATGCACTCATTTCGGGTTGCAAATCATAAGTTGCTACTTTTGGCGAAGGAACTAATATTCTTTTTTCTCCCTGAAATTCAGTATCTTGCCCTCCCGAGAAAAAAAATGTTACATGAGCAAATTTTTCAGTTTCTGCAATTCTTAATTGTTTCTTACCGGATTTTGCCAATAATTCGCCAATTGTGTTTTTTACATTTTCTTTATTGAAAATTATATTAACGTTTTTAAAATTTTCATCATATCTTGTCATTGTAAGATAATGCAAATCAAAAGTATTAATATTATATTCCGGCATACTTTTTTGTGTTAAAACAGTTGTTATTTGTCTTAACCTATCAGTTCTAAAATTAAAACAAATTACTACATCTTCGTCTTTAATTATTCCAATAGGTTTTTTATTTTCATCAACAAAAACTACCGGATTTATAAATTCATCCGTAAAACCTTCTTCATAAGATTTTGAAATAGCATCAATTACATTTGTATAGTTTTTTCCAATACCGGCAGTCATTAGATCATAACCTTTTTTTATTCTGTCCCATCGTTTATCTCTGTCCATTGTATAATATCTTCCAATAAGACTTGCTATTTGTCCATTAGAATTTTTTAAATGATTTATCAGCTCTTGTAAATACCCTTTACCACTGTGTGGGTCAGTATCTCTTCCATCAGTAATTGCATGGATAAATACATCTTTCAATCCGTAATCTTTTGTTATATCACATAGTTTATAAAGATGTTTTTGCGAAGAATGTACTCCTCCATCAGAAATTAGTCCTAAAAAATGAACAGCCTTATTATTTTCTTTTGCATATTGTAATGCCTTTGTTAGAACAGGATTATTCGAAATTGAATTGTCTTCAACAGCTTTGTTTATTTTTACTAAATCTTGAAAAACCACTCTTCCCGCACCAATATTTAGGTGTCCTACTTCGGAGTTGCCCATTTGTCCTTTCGGTAAACCTACATTTTCTCCGTCTGTAAGTAATTGAGAATTAGGATATTTGTTTTTTAAACTATCAATGTAAGGTGTGTTTCCTTGACTTATAATATCTGATTTTGTTTTATTTCCAATACCCCAACCATCGAGTATCATAAGTAATACTTTTTTGCTCATTTTTCTTTTTTTTAACTATTCTCTCATTATTTTAACAATCTCCTATATTCATCTTATAATTTCAACTAAGGATAAAAATCTTCTTTTAATTTTGTAAATTTTGAAATTTCAATATATTTTCTTTTCCCTTTATATGTGTATGATAAAAGTGCTTCTCCTTCATATTTATAAGGAAGTTCATGTTTTTCAATAAGGCATTTTTCCTTTTCTACATACGGAAGAGGTTTTCTTACAATTCTATCTGTTACTAAAATTGAAATTGTATCTCCTTTACTGAAAATATTATTTCTAATATCTTTCCCTTTTTGAAATGTTGAAACACCAAAATACTTCTCTCCAATCCAAATTCTATCAAATACTAACTTGTCAGAATTAACTTTTGGAACAATAGTAATGTCATAGTTTGTGCCGTATCCTGCTTGAGGAATTCCACCTGTCCATTTTTTAGAAGTTGCATCAATTATTTCAAATTTATTGAAACACATTATTGAAGATATCGAAAGTAAAGTTATTATTGATAATATTTTCATAGGATCATATTTTTAATTATTTAAAAGACAAATTTAGCTATTTTACAAGAATACTTATCAATTAATCAAATTTTATTTTGATTTGTTTGTCAAGAAGACGAAAAGTTTTTCTGTGATATTTTGTTATACCGCATTTAATAATCCCTTCGCGATGTTTTTTTGTAGGATACCCTTTGTTTTTATTCCAATCGTATTCGGGGAATTTTTTATGGAGATCAAACATATAATCATCACGAAATGTTTTAGCAAGTATTGATGCTGCTGCAATTGACATATATTTTTCATCACCTTTTATAATACAAGTATGTGGAATACTTTTATAAGGTTTAAATCTGTTACCATCAATAAGAATATGTTCAGGTTTTATATCTAATTTGTCAAGAGCAAGTTGCATTGCTTTTATTGATGCATTCAAAATATTAATTTTATCAATTTCAAGATTGTCAACACTGGCAACTGCCCAAGAAATACTGTCATTAATAATTTGCTCTCTTAAAAAACTTCTGTTTTTTTTTGAAAGTTTTTTAGAATCGTCTAAAAGAATATTTTTATAATTTTCAGGAAAAATAACTGCAGCAGCAAAAACCGGTCCTGCAAGACAACCTCTACCGGCTTCGTCGCAACCAGCTTCAATGAGCTTAATATTTAGATGAGACTTTAGCAAAATTAAATGACTAGATTAAAAGAACCATTTTTAATCTTTTCTAAACCATCTTTTGAAGCAAATTGCTCTGCTGTTTTTTTAGAAAATGCTTTTCCTTTTCCGATAACTTTATCTGAAATTTTTAATTCGCAAAGAAATTCTTTTGAATTTTCAGAAACTGCATTAGTGCAAAAATCAATATTAATTTTATGTTTCTGAGACCATTCAATTATTTTACTTTTAAAATTAGTGTCTATATATTTTAGTTTGTTCAAATCGATATGTTCAACCATAATTTTTTGAAAAACAAAGCGTTTGGCATATTTAAAACCTCTATCTATATATATTGCACCAATAAGTGCTTCAAAAGCGTCTTCATAAATACGTTCTGAAAGATTCTTTTCAGACTTTACTAACATTAATTTATTAATGTTTAATTTATGAGAAAGTTCAGCTAATTTTTTACCGTTAACAATTTTTGTTCTCATTTGAGTTAAGAAACCCTCATCTGCTGTTGGGAATCTTTTGTAAAGCAAATCACTGATAACAGCATCTAAAATGGCATCGCCAAGGTATTCTAACCTCTCATTGTTTAAAGAAGAATCTTCAAGACAATCATTTAAATCAGAAGATTTATGAGTAAAAGCAAGAATATAAAGATTTATATCTTTAGGTTTAAAACCTAAAAGATTTTTTAAAGATCTTTTGTATTTTGCATTAATGCAAGGATTTTTTTTTGAAAAACGAGTCAAAATATTCTCTTATTCAAATTTTTTAAAAATTAAAGAAGCATTATGGCCTCCAAAACCAAAAGTATTGCTTAATGCTGCTCTTACATTTCTTTTTTTAGGCTTATTAAAAGTAAAATCAAGTTTTGAATCAATTAAAGGTTCTAATTCAAAATGATTAATTGTTGGAGGAATATTTCCTGTTTTTATTGCCATAATTGAAGCAAGTGCTTCCATTGCTCCTGTTGCCCCAAGTAAATGTCCTGTCATAGACTTTGTTGAACTTATACTTAATTTATAGGCATGTTCACCAAAAACATTAACAACAGCCTTTGTTTCTGCAATATCTCCTAAGCCGGTTGAAGTACCATGTAGGTTAACATAATCAATATCTTCAGGTTTTAATTCGGCATCTTCAATTGCAACTTTCATTACCATTGTTGCACCTCTGCCCTCTGGATGAGGAGCTGTAATATGGTGTGCATCAGCTGTCATACCTCCACCTGCAAATTCTGCATATATTTTAGCACCACGTTTTTTTGCGTGTTCGTATTCTTCAAGAATTAAAGCAGCACCACCATCTCCAATTACAAATCCATCTCTGCCTGCATCAAAAGGTCTTGATGCTGTTTTTGGATTATCATTTCTAGTTGAAAGTGCTCTCATAGAATTAAAACCTCCTACTCCGGCTTCTGTAACGGCATGTTCAGAGCCTCCTGCAATAAAAATATCTGCTTTGCCTAATCTAATAAGATTGTATGCATCAATTAGTGCATGCGATGAAGATGCACAAGCAGAAACTGTTGCATAATTAGGACCTCTAAACTGATATTTTATTGAAATATGCCCGGCAGCAATATCTGCTATCATTTTAGGAATAAAAAATGGGTTAAATCTTGGGGTAAAATCATTTTGAGTGTAATCTACAATTTCATCTCTAAAAGTTTGTAATCCCCCAATTCCAGATGCCCAAATAACACCAGCTCTATCTAAATTAATTTTATCTAAATTAAAACCTGCATCGGCTACTGCTTCATCAGCAGCAATCATGGCAAACTGCGTGAATTTATCCATTTTTCGTGCAACTGGTTTTTTAAAATATTTAAGGGGGTCGTAATTTTTAACCTCACAAGCAAATTGTGTTTTAAATTTACTTGCATCAAAATGAGTAATTGGTCCTGCACCACTAACTCCATCAAGCATATTGTCCCAAGTTTCTTTGAGATTATGTCCGAGAGCGTTAATTGTTCCCAAACCAGTTACAACAACTCGTTTTAATTCCATATTTGTTTGTCTTTTTTAATTAAAAAAAGAGAATGAGGATTATATTTTTATAATATAACCCTCAGAAAAAATTTATTTTGAATTCTCTTCGATGTAACTTACAGCGTCACCTACCGTAGCAATTGTTTCTGCTTTGTCATCCGGAATTGCAATATTGAATTCTTTTTCAAATTCCATGATTAACTCAACAGTATCTAAAGAATCTGCACCTAAATCAT